>DAOVYS010000053.1 GCA_030635485.1 Pseudomonadota bacterium
GAGTTCCTCTGGCTGATCGTCTTCAAAATATTATTCATGAGCGAGAGGGTATGAATATCCCTGTCGGCAGTCTGGACATATCGCTCTATCGCGATGATTGGAGTCTTGTTTCGCAGAATACGATAGTCAAAACGACTAACATCCCGTTTCCCGTGGAAGGTCAGACACTCATTCTCGTAGATGATGTGGTCTTTACGGGACGGACGATCCGGGCTGCCATGGATGCGATCATGGATTTCGGCAGGCCTTTCGCAATTCAACTCGCAGCGCTTGTCGACAGAGGAGGACGTGAATTGCCGATCCAGCCTGATTACACAGGGCTCAACGTGTCGGTTTGCGCAAACGAACATGTCCATGTTCTCCTGAGGGAGACTTCAGAGTACGAGGAAGTGATTCTTGAATCCAAAGAGTAAGGAGTCGTCCGGAAATAACTTGACCAAATCTGCCCTAAACCTGAGCGCAATATTGTCCAACTTATTTCCGGACGACTTCTAATAATACTCTAATCCCGATGGAAAAATTATGCCGAACAGCCCTAAAGAAGCTGACAAGCCCGGTTCGGATCTCAAACATATTCTTAAGCGGGTCAAGGAAAAAAGAAAAGATTTTATTCAGTATGATTTCACCAAAAAGAAAAATGATATTTTAAAAATCTTTTTTGAATTGGCGCAGGAATTTGATTCCCTGGAGGATTTTTATCGCATTGTCGTATCTGTGCCCTTTGAGGCGCTCCATATCGAGACGGTCCTGTATCTGTTCAGCGAAGACGGTGAGTATCTGGAACTGATATGCGACAGCAAGAACGGCATTGCAGAGAAGGGCGTGTCTGCTCCCGATCATATTCAAATTTCGGAAGAACCTTACGAAATTCAAGATTCCTACGTAAGTCCCATCATCCGAAAGAGTTCCATTGAGCAGAGTATCACCGCACTCAAGTCCGGAAATCCGTTTGTCGGCATGTTGGAAGTAAGGCCTCTCTCCCGCTTGAACGAATCAGACCGTTTCTTTTTCACCAAATACTCAAATCGTATTGGGTTCAATCTGCACAATCGTATGATTGCCCATCAGAACATATGTCATATCAAGTTCATAAACAACCTTGTCCATGATATTGAGCACAATGTCATCATCCCCAACATGTATTTCAGCCATTTTTTCAATACATTTAAGAAGAAGATAGGGGACTTAAAAGAGATGAGAAAGACCCTTTCCACATTCAGAGAGGAGAAACTTGTCAGCACCCGTGCATTTTATGTCCTTAACGAAAAGATTTTTGATCTGGAGGCTGATTTTTCTGCCTATCACCAGGATATACGGAAGTATCACGCCAATATGAGTCTGTTCCTGGAAAGCCTGTTCAGGCGAGACCATTTTGAAAAAGGGCAGCTGGTTCTTCGCACAAAAAAGTGTATGGTGGAAAGAGAGATTATAGTCCCTCAGCTGGAACATTACAGCAAACGTCTCAGATCAAGAGGAATAACTGTTGAGCGACCTGAAGACATGCTGCATGAGGAGATTGCTCTAACTGTTGACGTGGGGCTCCTTACCCAGGTATATGCAAATCTGTTTTCCAACGCTGTGAAATATACCAAAGAAGTGATTGGTCACCAGGGTCTGCCCAGAAAGACCATGGCATATGGACGGGAAATAATACCTGGTTATTTCAGCCCCCCGTCTACCGCCAAGGGAAGTCTCAAGGCAAGAGACGGGATTAAGTTCAATGTTTTTACCACAGGCCCGCATCTCGTCAGTAAAGAGGAGAAGGTTATTTTTTTCGATGGTTACAGGGGCGAAAATAGCGGTAATATGCCGGGTTCGGGTCATGGGTTGTCTTTTGTCCGGCAGGTGGTAGAGATACATGGGGGAGAAGTCGGATATGAGGCTGTGTTTGAAGGCAACAATTTTTTCTTTATTCTGCCCCTTCCGATCCAGCACCTGTGAACGCTTACATGCCGGGGGGGCGTAAGTTCCTACCCCCTGGTGAATGGTTACGAACTGCCGTTTTCAGATGATGATTGATAGGGATTCAGGTGGGACTTGCTCAGCCTTTCACCTTCAGTCTTCAGCCTGAACCAGATAAACTTGAATTCTTTAAAGGTACTAACCCACCTATATTCCATTATTCTGATAAGAGTTGTGATATGACCAAATCCACTTTTTTGAAAAACGATACAGATCTGTTTGAGTCACTGGTTGAACTTTCCCAAAAGCCGACCGCGGTCTTTGACCCGGAGGGTGGAATCATTTATGCCAACCCGGCCCACAAAAAGTTGTTCGGCCTGTCGCAAGCTGAAATGGAAACGCGGAAAATGTGGGACTACCATCCGCGCCAGGCAGCGGAATGGCTTGAGCGTGAGTTGTTTCCCTCATTGTCTGAAGGTGAAAATTGGGAGGGAGAGATTGAGGGCCTTGCATCCGGTGACCGCATTCTGCCTCTCTGGATGCAGTTAGAGTCTGTGCTTGGCGACAGGCAGATGATGCGTTTTCTTATCGTGCAAATGTATGATCTTTCTAGAAAAATGGGTTCAGAGGCGGAATTGCAACTTCTGTCAACAGCTATTGAGCAGGCTGCTGAATGCGTGACAGTCTGGGATTGTGATGGAAATATACGTTACGTGAATCCGGCCTTTGAGAGGGCCAGCGGATATACCAAGGATGAAGTTGTTGGAAAGAATCCTGTTTTTTTGCGAAGCGGGAAACATTCCGCTAAATTTTATTCGGAAATCGATGAGACTTTGCGTCAAGGACAAATCTGGCGTGGAAGGTTGATCAACAAAAGAAAAAATGGTTCTACTTATGAGGTTGATGGCTCCATCTGCCCGGTACTTGATACGTCCGGCAAGATAATCTATTATGTTTCCGTGAGGCGTGATGTGACTGATGAAGCCAATCTGGAAAGGCAACTGCGCCAAGTCCAGAAGCTGGAGGCGATCGGCACTCTGGCAGGGGGCATAGCCCATGATTTTAACAACATCCTGACTGCTATCATGGGAAACGCCGAACTGGCGCTGCATATACTGAACGAAAGCAGTCCAGTGAAAAAGTATGTCAGTGGAATACTTAAAGCCGGGGAACGTGCCAGGGAACTGGTTAAACAGATCTTAACGTTTAGCCGGAGGGCAGAGGCCGAGCGGTCTGAGATCAGGATCAGTTCCATTGTCAAGGAGGTTTTAAAGCTCCTGCGTATCACACTGCCGACCACCATAGCCATAGAGGAAGATATAGATACGGACATCGGGTTTGTCCTGGTGGATCCGGTTCAAATACATCAGGTACTGATGAATTTATGTACAAATGCGTTTCAGGCTATTGGAGAAGAAGACGGGGTGCTTCGGGTGGAGTTGAAAAACGTAAAGCCTGATGCGGAAATCCTGAAAGCTAATCCCAATCTGACGGAAAACTGTGTCAGGTTGACAGTGAGTGATACCGGATGCGGCATGTCTTCTGAGACCATGTCGCATATTTTAGAGCCTTTTTTCACTACAAAGTCTGTCCGGGTTGGGACTGGAATGGGACTGGCAGTGGTTCACGGCATTATTAAAAATTATGATGGTGAGATAGCTGTAACAAGCGAGCCGGGTAAAGGGAGCACATTTCATGTATACCTGCCGGAAGTCCTGAGACACGTGGCTGCTGAAGATCAGACGGTTGCCGCTTCTTTGCCCGGCGGAAATGAGCGGATTCTGTTGGTAGATAATGATATGCATATAGTGGAAGTATGCGGGCGCATGTTGGAATTTCTGGGATACAGGGTCGACGTCCAGACCGACAGTGTCGGTGCCCTGGAGATGTTTCGTAAGGAGCCGGACAGATATGATCTTGTCATTACCGGCTATACAATGCCGGTAATGACGGGAACTGCTCTGGCAACAGAGCTTGCCGGGATCAGGCCCGCTATCCCTGTGATTCTTTTAACCGGCTACCCGGATGTCGTCTCGTCTCCGGACATAAAAGCGGCCGGATTTTGTGCTGTCATGCAGAAACCGGTCAGGGTTTCCGAGCTTTCCAAAATCGTTAAAAATGCACTTGCCGGCAGGGTGAATGGCGGATGAAGAGGATTGAGGTTTTTGGGAATCTGTTTTTCATTGTCGGCTGTCTGCTTTTCGCTGACAATGCGTTTTGTCAGGAGGACTGGTTCGAGCAGGGGGTGACATTGTTGCTTGCCCGGGATTATAAGGGGGCGGAGGACGCCTTTACAAAAGTTATCAGTAGTGGGCCGGAGAATTCAGAGGCCTTTAACCATCGTGGTTTTGCTTTGGCCGGCCAGGATGATTTTAATGGGGCGATCAAAGATTACAACCGGGCTATAGCGTTGAATCCGGAATACGCGGTTGCTTATAACAATCGGGGAGTTGCGCTGGTTGCAACCGGTGATCATGATGGCGCAAAGAGTGACTACACCCGTGCAATTGAACTTGATTCCTCTTATGCCCTGGCCTACTTTAACCGTGGTTTTATCCTGGTCAGTGAAGGGAGTTATGATCGGGCCATAGACGATTATTCAAGAGCGATTGAGATTGATTCGAAATATGAGTCGGCATATAACCAGAGAGGGTATGTATGGGCCCGCAAGGGCGATTATGGCCGGGCGCTTGCCGACTGCAACCGTGCTATCGAGATAGATCCGGAATTTGGAGCTGCGTATAATAATCGAGGCGTTGCCCTTGCCGATAAGGGTGAATATGAAAGGGCTATTTTCGATCATACTCGTGCGATCGAGATAGATCCGGAATTTGCCCAGGCTTACAACAACCGAGGTTTTGCATGGGCGCTCCACAGTGATTATAACCGTGCAATAGCCGACTATGGGAGAGCGATTGAACTGAATCCGGAATATGCGGCTGCTTATGATAACCGGGGTTTTGCCTGGGCCAAAAAAGGCGACTATGAAAAGGCAATTGATGATTATAACAAGGCAATCGAAATAGATCCTTACTATGCGAGCGCTTTTAACAACCGTGGTTTTGCCTGGGCCGGCAGGGGGGAGTATGACAAGGCTATAAAAGATTACTCCATGGCGGTTGAAGTTGATCCTGGATACGCATTGGCATACAACAACCGTGGTTACGCATGGGCGACCAAGGGTGAATACCAAAAGGCAATTGATGATTACACAGAGGCGATTGAAATTGATCCTGAATATTCACTTGCCTACAATAACCGCGGTTATGTTTTTACGACTATGGGCGACTATGAAAAGGCAATCGACGACTACACTCGTGCAATTGGAATAGATCCCCATTATCTGACCTACTACAACCGGGGAGTCCTATTGGCCATAAAAGGAGATTATTCAAGGGCCATCGCTGATTTCAATAAGGTTGTAAAGATAAGACCTCATTCTCTGGTATACAACAGCCGCGGTGCGGCATGGTTCAGGAAGGAAAATTATGACAAGGCCATCGCTGATTACACGAGTGCTATTGAGAAAAATCCCGGGTTTGACAAGGCTTACTTTAACCGCGGTTTCGCCTGGGCGACAAAGGCGGTGTTTGACAAGGCCGTTTCCGATTACAAAAAGGCTGTGGAGCTGAACCCGGCATACAAAGATGCATACAACCAGCTCGCCTGGCTTCTGGCTGTCTGTCCGGATAAAAAAATCCGAAACGGTTCCGAGGCTGTGAAAATTTCAGGGAGACTGGTGAAACTTGACAGGACGCCTGACTTCCTCGATACCTTGGCGGCTGCGTATGCGGAAGCCGGCAAGTTTAAGGAGGCTGTGTCTGCACAGAAAGAGGCTATAGCCCTTATCGAGAAACAGGGCGATTATCCTGATCTTGCCGAATATGTCAAACGTTTGAAGGCCTATGAGGCTTTTAAGCCTCCCCTATGAAGCGCTGCAGAATAGTTACAGTTCGGTGGTTTTAGCTATATTTCGGCATCACTCTGAATAGTTACTTGAAAAGATAGTGGTGTCGCATGTGGTTATAGCTTCGGGCGGATATGGGACATGATCGAGTCAACGGCTTGATAAATTTCCAGGTCGTCGCCGTAAATTTCCTGGACCTTTGGGTGGTCGATTATATCTTCCACAATGTACTGGGTGATGTAAAGACTGATGAAATTGGGATCGTTGGTCAGACCCCTTAAAGGGGCAATCTTGTATTGAATGTCAAAATCTTCCATATCAGACAGTTTCATCAACATTTTTGCGAACACTTCCCTGAGATCCCGGTCTGAAGTGGTTTCCAGAATTTTTTTGTCAAGCAGTCTCTGAACCAGTCTGGTTGCCAGTTCAGCGGCGTTTTTATATGCCGCCTGGATCATCATCCATCTTTCCCTCTCACGCTTCCTGTCAATGGCATCTACGGTTTTTTCGGCAGGTCCGAAAGGTCGGGCTGAACGCGCCATGGGCTTATCTCCTAAATTTATTTAAGTTGGTGTCTGTGATTGGTTACTCAAAAAGAGGGACTTTACCCGGTAAGCGAGATTTGATCCAGCAATATTTTGTGAAAGCCATCAAAAGAATTTTGTATCCATACCATTGGTGAACTATTACTGACTTTTTTTCTTTTTACCCCCCATTTTTTATCCCTCATATGTTTGACATGGGTATAATTGTTTTTATATAATTTAATATGGGGTAACTGTTCAGACTATTTTTTCGCGGATTGGTTCAGGCTCTTATGAGCCGGGGAGGAAGAGAGATGGCACTTACAATTAACCAGAATTTATCTGCTATAAGCACTGCCGATAATCTTTCAAAAACATACGACAAGTTAAATACGTCAAACAACAGGCAGGAGAGCGGAGTCAGGCCAAACGGACCGGCAGATGAAACAGCAGGGCAGGGTGATCAGGGTGTTAATGTTACATTGAGCACCAGACCTGAAAGCGGGCCTAGCGAACAACTCCAGCGTTTGTATTCGCCTCGGGAAGTAGAGCCGCCGGCCGCTCAACCTCCGGAACCGGCCAGGCTTGAGAATCCGGCCCCAGCCATGGAAGCTCCCGAACCGGTTCCACCAGAGAATCCACCCACGCGGATGGAGGCTGCGGAGGTCCAACCTCCTGAAGCCGCCCAACCCCGGAATCCTCCTCCGGAACCAGAGCCCCGAGAGGCTGCACCTCCTGCGCCTAGGGGATATGGGCAGGAAAACAGAAGGGCGCCCGGCGGAAATGTAAATTTCATGGTGTGATTGTACGGGGTAAGGATAGAGTTTCGTGGGTCATTACAGAGGAATATTGGTTGTTGAGGAGATAACTACGCCCTTCACACGGTTTGGTTAACAGAAGTCCGGATTGAGCCCACTTGATAAACCAGTTTTCGTCTTCCATATCAAGGTACACGACTCCGCCATTCTTGAATTTCAATGTCCTTTTCGTCTCATCGTCTGTAATGACAAACGACACCAACTTTTCCATGAACGGAAAATGACTCATAAACATTGACACAGAGGCCTTGTTTCTACAAGGCTTTTCAGTTAGATTATTGTCGTCTTGTCTTTTTGTGACGCCATTATAAATAACAAGCATGGAGGAGGCATGTCTGCAAGTGATATGAGTAAAAGCGGATACGTGAAAAAGGAAACAATGCTGATTGTTTCACTGATCGCCCTTGTGGCAGGTTTTTTGGGTGGTGTTGTATTTACAGTTTATAAATCCGGTCCTGATTCCGTAGTCCTGACACCGCCGCCTCAGCCCGGACCGGTGGCTCGACAACAGGAGAACCCGGTTCAAAAACGCAATGTCACGCCGGCTAAAGCCCAGGCTATATTCAACCTGGAGAGGGAAGTGGCTGAGAATCCTGGAAACGTCATGGCGTGGATTAATCTGGGAAATACCTATTTTGACGCCAACCAGCCTGAAAAGGCCATAAAGGCATATAACAGATCCCTGGAGTTGAACCCGAATAATGGTGATGTCTGGACAGACCTGGGAGTCATGTATCGCAGGGCGGGCAGGCCTCATGAGGCTATTTCGGCCTTTGAACGGTCAATAGGCGTAGATCCGGGCCATCAGGAGTCCCGTTTCAACAAAGGCATCGTATTTTTGATTGATCTGAAAGACGTTGACAGCGCCCTTAAGGTATGGGAGGAACTCCTTGAGATTGCCCCTGATGCACAAGGGCCTGACGGTTCGCCATTGCGGGAAATAGTAGAAAAGGTCAAGATGGATTCGAAGTAATTACTTTTTTTTCCACACCGGGCCCTTGGCCGTGTCAATGATCTTGATCCCCTGTCCGGCAAGCTCATTACGCACGTCGTCCGCCAGTTCCCAATCCTTATTCTTTCTCGCATCTTCCCTTTTCTTGATCAGTTTGTCGATTTCCGGCGTTAGCAGACATTCATCCAGTCTGATGACATTCAATACGCTGTTTATTTTTTTAAATGTATCCAGGATGTAATCTTTTTGATCTTGATCCAGCCTGCCATCATTGATAATGGTATTGGTCTTCTTTGTAAAATTAAAGATTGCGGCCAGGGCTTTTGAGACATTCAGATCATCATCCATGGCCGTAAAGAAACCTTCTTCCATTGCCGTCAGATCGGATGCAACCTTTGGATGAGGCAGGCCCGGCGGCAGACACTGCAGTTTCCGGACAAATTCATCCAACCGTTTAAGACTTTTCCGGGCCGCATCAAGTTTTTTGAATGTGAAATTAATGGGCTTTCTGTAATGGTAGTGTAATAGAAAGAAACGCACCTCGCGATGTGTGTACCCTTTTTCGATAATCTCCTGTAATCTTACGATATTACCCAGGCCCCTTGACATTTTTTTGCCGTCAACAAGGACGATCTCGCTGTGCATCCAGATGTTTGCCAGGGGCTTGCCGGTAAGGGCCTCGGCAATGGCAATTTCGTTCTCATGATGTGGAAAGATCAGATTGCGGGAGCTTGTATGGATATCCATGGTTTCGCCAAGATAATGCAGGGTCATCACAGCGCATTCAATGTGCCAGCCCGGTCTTACCTTGCCGAATTCCGACTCGAAAAAAATCCCCCTTTTTAATTCATTCAGCGTGGAACGTTTCAGCAGGGTAAAATCAACAGGACTATCTTTCTCATAATCGTCCAAGTCAACGGTTTTCCCAACCTGGATTTTGCTCAAGTCCACACCGGACAGCCGCCCATAACGCGAAAATTTTGAAATATCAAAATAGATGGAACCATGCTTTTCATAGGCATAGCCTTTTTTAATCAGCTCCCCGGCCATTTCGATCATCCCATTTATATGTGCGGATGCCCTGGGATAACCTGTTGCCTTCCTTACGCCAAGCTTTTCAATGTCCTTTTTAAATTCCCGCACATAATAGTCGGTAAATTCCAGGATCGACTGGCCGGCATTTTCAGCGCCAATGATCGTGTTGTCGTCATGATCAGTGAAATTCATGAAGAAGCGGACATCGTAACCTTGAACGGAAAGGATTCTGTTGATGAGATCCGCTACGATAAAACGGCGGCAATGGTCCAATGTGGATTTTTCATGAGCAGTGGGACCGCATGCGTAAAAGGTGACTGTTTTACCTGAAAGCGGCTTAAAAACCTCTTTTTTCTTTTTTAGAGTGTTGTAAAAACGGAGTTGCGGCCTCTTTGGTTTTGTCTTGGAGTCGGATTGCCCGGCAAAAAGAGTCGTGCTGAGATATCTTTCACCACTATCAGGAAATATTACGACCAGTGTACCATTCTTTATCTGTTCAGCACGGATCAGGGCAGCGCACATTGCCGCGCCGGAACTCATGCCCACGAACAATCCTTCTTTGCGGGCAAGGGCCCGCGCCGTTTCAAAGGCGTCCTCATCAGAAATGTTGATTATCCGGTATGGTAGAGATTTGTCAAAAATCCCGGGTTTGTAAGATTCCTTCATGTTTTTCAGACCTTGGATCTTGTGGTCCAGAAAGGGCTCAACCGCAATCATCCGCACGTCGGGATGATGGTCGGCAAAATATTTACACAATCCCATGGCTGTCCCGGTTGTGCCTAGTGTGGCCACTACATCCGTCACCTGACCATCGGTCTGTTTCCATATTTCAGGTCCGGTCGTGTTATAATGCGCCTGCCAGTTGGCCTCGTTGTTGAACTGGTCGGTGAGAAAATATCTGTCCGGATGTTCTCTTGCCATTGCATATGCCTGCTCTATGGCTCCGTCTGTGCGTCGTTTGGCCGGCGTGAGGAGGATCTCGGCCCCATAAGCCGACATGATTCGCCTACGTTCAATGCTGGCGGATTCCGGCATGATCAGTTGGCATCTGTATCCTTTAACCGCGCATACCATGGCCATCCCGATACCGGTGTTACCGCTTGTGGCTTCAAGTACGATCTTGTCCGGCGTGAGGTCACCGCTCTGTTCGGCCGATTCAATCATTGAAAGCGCTATGCGGTCCTTTATAGAACCGCCCGGGTTGCAGGCCTCCAGTTTTGCATAGATGGTTACGTCCTTGAAAGGATTCAGTCGATTGATCGGCACAATGGGTGTGTTGCCGATTTCTTTCAGAATATTTTTGTAATGCATGATCATATCTACCTGCTTCCGGTACAGCCGGGAAGGGGGGCTGATGTTTTATTTGCTGGTGTCTGCCTGTGATTCTGGAAGAGGGGAACAGCGTATATGCCTGTATGGTCTCTGACAAGGCACAAACCATAACTTTTTTGTCGGACTTTTGCAAACAGGCCTTATTCATCATTGACTGACGCACATATTGTTGTAAAATTTAATATTTTCTACTAAACCTAGTAAATATTCGAATACGTGTGAAAAATTTTTAAAAACTACGGAATGTAAATGTTTGGCAGTGCTGCACCCCAAGGGCACTTTCTGCGGGGCGCTTGGGGTGGGCGCGTGCAGATGTGCCGCGAAGCAAATGCCCTTGGGATGGGTGCTGCCGAATATTTATTGAACCTATTATTCCGCTTATGATGATCAATTTAAAAACAGTGATAAGATCCGGTCTGATTTCGGCTTTTACTTTATTGCTGCTGATCCTGGGGCCGGGGCTGGGATTTACCCTCTTAAACCCTCATGGCCGTCCGCCCGACATTTTATTCGACAGACCCACATGCGTGATCTGGCTTGACAACAATAATGTATGGCATATTAGATGGAGAGCCGGTAAAGACCATGAACATAAAATTGAAGGCAATTGTATTGCTATGGAACAGGGCAGGTTCCACAATGTTCTGGCTGTTGGTCTTGCCCTCAATGACACCCTGCTCGCCACGGCCAATTCGGTGAATTTTTCAGTTGTTTGCCGTAATAAAGTCGGGGGTATTGATTTTATGGTAAATGGTCCGACCATTGCCGTGAGTATAAAAATCGATGGGCAACTTCGCCCAGACCAGATCTTTGTCGGAGGATCCGCGCAGCATCCTGCCGGCATGCCGTTTTCTCTTCCGAACCGGTTCAGTGCTTCGGAAAGTTCGCTATCAACCATGGCCCGGATAGAATTAAAGAGCGGTTCCGTGCCAAGGCATGCCATTCCTGATCCTGGTTACGCGTTGTGGTGGGACAAAAACGGCTGGCATCTGCGATGGAGAACAGGAAAACAGACCCATAGCTTCTCCGGGGCACTCACCATTTCCGAAGGTTCTTTTGACCATCTGCAAACAGTCAAACTGGCAACCGCAAAAAAAGTCAGAGTGAAACCCCGGGATTTGAAATTTAAAACCACTTCCCGTGGCGAAATTGATGGAATTAATTTCAGCACATCATCCTTGGAGATAAAACTCAACCTGCGTATTGACGGCGCAGGCGCCCAGGATAAGACGTCCCTGGGGCCTAAGGCTGTCAGACCGTCTGCAATGCCGTTTTACGTGTACAAATTGGATTCCGGTAACAATCCGTGATTGCTCAATAAGGGTATGGGTGTGAAATCCCCCGGGATGTACGAAGTTCACCGGTGGTGAAGATGCGACGCTCTGGTGAACTCTTACCAACGAGGATATCTTGAGATGAGACTATCTCGGCATGATAGCAGGCAATGCCGGGGTCGCTTGCGCAGATACAGGCCTTTCAATGTCATAGTGGAAAAGATGGTTAGAACTGTTCAGGTTTAAAGTTTTTACCCAATCTACTTTTAAAAGCACCTCAAGTCATCCCAATCCCACCACAAAATACAAACAGCCCCACGGATATGTTCGTGGGGCTGTTTGTATGTAACGGTTGTATCTTTCTTTTATCAGGTCTCTTTTGTCAATTTGACTGAGATTGCGACCTTGTAAAGCA
>DAOVYS010000027.1 GCA_030635485.1 Pseudomonadota bacterium
CTTGTCAATCCGGTTAACGACTTAAACCCCTGGGCATTGATCTCCTCTTCCCTTTTTAAAAACTCGACCAGTTTCCCTTGAAGATCCGTAAGAGACTGTGCGTTAAAATAGAGATCTTCGTTGATTTTTTTTAGAACCTCCTCATGCACGAGAACGCCCATGATCTCTCGAATAAACGGCTGCGGACATTGTTTGAAATTCAAAAAAACCTCTTTCAATGTCGGTGGCTTCAGGCCATGGGATTCAAATAGATGTTGCAGCTCTTCCCGTATCTTCTTTTCATCGTCTTTAAGGGATACTTCATGGCCTGACAATCGCACTACCGCCTCGTCCTGAACAATTTCACCACGCTTGACCAGATAATTGAGCGCCATCTGAAACAGTCTCTGGCCAAGGCCAAGTCCCAGGGAGAGTCTGGATTTCAATTCCGCCTTTGAAAGACCTGATTTCAAAGGATTTTTAATGTGAAACGTTTCCAGAATATCCTTAATCAGATTTGTGAGTCTTTTAAACACCTTCCCTTCGACCATCCTCTGCCGTTCGGAATCGACCACGATTATACGGCTTGCGGATACAGGGGTGTTCAAAAGTTTCTTTAACTGATTCCCAAACACTCCAACCTTGACCGCAAGTTCTTCCGCAATAAGTCCTGAATAACCGCTCTCCTTTAAATAGAGAATTGCCCGGTCTTCGTCGGATCCGTTGTGATATACGTCAAACGCCTGTCTGTTGACCTCCTTGAAACGGCGTCTCTTTAAGGCCGATCCATTCAAAACCATTCCACCGCCTATGGTAAATACCGGGGAATAACTCCTTATTACATAATGGTCACCAGGCCACACGCCTATCGGCTTTTCAAGGATCAGTTGGACATTTGCATCACCGCCGGGGTCCAGCTCCTCTTGCTCAAGAAGGACGATTCTGCCCATGATCTCGGATGTGCCCAGATGGACTCTTACCCGTGTACGATTTTTAAGGGGTTTTTTATTTCCAGACAGATAATGGAAATCCACATCAAGAATATATGACCGCAACAGACATCCGGGCGTGGCAATCATGTCTCCGCGTGAGATGATCTCTTTGTCTACTCCCTGGATATTGATTGCGGTCCTGTTGCCGGCCTCAACCTCGGAAACGTCTTGCGCGTGGACCTGGATACCCCTGATTTTGGCGGTTATTCCCTTGGGGAAAACGGTCACATCATCTCCCACCTTTATCCTGCCGGATATGGAGGTCCCGGTGACAACCGCGCCAAAACCCTTTATTGTGAAAACTCTATCCACGGGCAATCTGAATGGGCCACAGGCCTCGCCAAATTCCCTGCCGGACACAAGTTTATCTAAAAGATTCCTGACTTCCTCAATACCTTCACCGGTTGTGGAAGAGACCATAACCATTGGAGCATTCTCAAGAAAAGTGCCGGCAAAGTATTCGTTTATATCTTCTTTTACCAGATCGAGCCAGTCCTGTTCGACAAGATCCTTCTTGGTGATGATTATGCAGCCTTCCTTAACTCCCAAAAGACTGCAGATCTCGAAATGCTCCCTGGTCTGCGGCATTATGCCTTCGTCAGCCGCGATCACAAATGCAACAAGATCAATGCCTGCCGCACCTGCCACCATATTCTTGACAAAACGTTCATGCCCGGGCACATCTACGATTCCCAGACGATGTCCGCATGGAAGATCAAGAAATGCAAAACCGAGCTCAATGGTGATCCCCCTCTCCTTCTCCTCCTTGAGCCGATCAGTGTCTATTCCGGTCAATGCGCGGACCAGACTTGTCTTTCCATGATCCACATGGCCGGCCGTGCCGAGAACGACTTCACGCATAAACTAGAATTCTCCATTCAGATAAGGGTAAATATTAGGCAGCACTCCATCTGTCTGCACGCGCCCAACGGAAGTGCCCTTGGGATGCAATCAGGCTGGTTCACATAGCCAACTATAGTTCTCCAGCCTGCTTACGTGCACCTGAAGCGCCCCGCAGGAAGTGCCCTTGGGGTGCACTGCCAAACATTTACATTTCGTGGTTTTTTAAAGTTTTTCGCATGTACCAAAATATTTACAGGTAAGGGTTTGTCCTGCTCTCTTCCCCTATTGTGGATCGTGATCCGCCATAGCCATGGCCGGGCCAGACTATGGTCTCGGGAGGCAATGACAGGAGACGTTTTCTTAAAGATGTTAAAAGGGTATTTGTATCTCCACCCGGAAAATCGGTTCTGCCGACCCCCCCTGCAAAAAGTGTATCCCCTGTAAACAGATGGGGGGGAGAGTAGAGACAGATGCCTCCCGGAGTGTGACCAGGAGTGAGAATAATATCAAGGGACACCTTTCCGACTTCTATTGTGTCTCCGTCCTTGACCCTGATATCAACCGGAGGTGATGGGGGAAGTCCCAGAGCTGAAAAGAACTGATCAATATCAGGACGGGCAAAAAAATCAGCGTCCTCCTCGTGCATGATGATTGATGCGCCGGTAGCCGACTTTATCGCCCCGTTTCCACACACATGATCAGGATGTCCGTGGGTGTTGACAATGTATTTGACATCAATATTTTCATCCTTACACGCCTTAATCACATCATCATCATTTCCACCGGGATCGATAATAAGCCCTTTAAGCGTTTCTTCGCACCAGACCAAATAGCAGCAGACCGCCATCTGCCCGACGGTCATCTGTTTAACTAACATAATATCTCCCCTGAGGAGCAAAAATGGTGGGCAGTGCCCACCATTTTGCAAGTCAGGATTAAATTCTTTAAGTCGTTGTTGTCATTAGTCACTCATCATCAGCCGCATGCACCGGGCTTACAGGTGCCGCCACAATCGCATCCCGCTGTATCCAAAGAGACTTGAGACGCTTGTGTCAGCGGAACATTTTTTACAAAATTTTCCAGTATCCCGGAAAATGCCAGGCATGCCGGACTCTCGTCACCTGAAGTCAGATACGGCTTGCCATTATCCCCTGCCATAACGACTCTCGTATCCAGAGGGATTTTCCCCAGAAAACGGATATCAAAATCTTTGGCGGTCCTCTCACCCCCCCCTGTGGTAAATATATCTACAGTCTCGCCACAGTGCGGACAAACAAACCCGCTCATATTCTCAACCAGCCCCGCGACCTGCATTTTCAACTGCTTGCAAAAATTAATCGATTTCCTGACATCGGCCAGAGCGACCTCCTGGGGCGTGGTCACGACCACGGCAATGGTGTCCTTTATGGTCTGGGCAACGCTCAACGGCTCGTCTCCAGTGCCGGGAGGGGAATCGATGATTAAATAATCCAGGTCTCCCCAGCCGATATCGGCAATAAACTGCCGAATAGTTTGAATCTTAAGAGGCCCGCGCCAGATAATCGGATCATCCCTGTTCTGCATCATATAATCAATTGAAATAATCTTTAGATTGTCCCCGTAATTCATGGGCGGCACAACCCCATCCCGAATAGTGTCCAGGTCGAGTTTATCGGAAAGACCCAGCATATGGCATACGTCAGGACCATGTATATCCACGTCCATCAACCCCACCTTGAACCCCTTTTTCGCCAACCCCAGCGCCAGATTAACAGACACCGTGCTCTTTCCGACTCCGCCCTTTCCGCTCATGACCAGGATCTTCTTTTTAATTTTTCCAAGAGATCCGGCTATTGCCATATCCTGCTGAGCCATCATGGCATTCATATCCATGGAACTGGGAGTTCCTCCCTGACCGCCGCTGTCCTGACCGCCGCTGTCGCAGCTGCTACACGAACTAGACATAATAAATCTTCCTCCAGAAACTTATGATTTTGCCGATACAATCGGCTGTTATTAAAAAACACTTTTCCAATAAGGAAAAAAGAGGCCTATTTTACTTTAATACCAAATCTTTTTAAAGTCCAAATCGTATCTGCTCACGCAGGTACGGAGGCGGATAATGAAAAACTATGGCAAATTTAAAGCCTGAATAAAAGCCATGTGACCTGCAAGCGGGAAATAGAGAGAAAAAGAGAGTGATATTATAAGGGGTGCGCTCAAAAATAAATTCGCTGATGGAGTTAGACTATTCTATCCATTTCTTCAGAGTATCAATAATTTTCCGTGCCTGATCTTTACTGGAAATATTAAATTTGGACTGCTGCTTAAACTCGCCATGCATCTTTCGATATCGGCGAATAGTAAAACGTTCAGGGCCGTATTCCTCCTTCTTCCTGTCCCATTGCTGATATCTGAAAACAATGGTAGTCCACGCCCCCCTGGACAGGATTTCCTTGTCCAGTTCCTTGACAACAACAACGGAGTCTTCTTCGTAATTAATTGTTATTTCATCTAAATCCGAGACCATGATACCATTCTCCTGAAACATAGCGCTGAAAAATTATTTATTTCGGTGGGCACAGCCCACCCGACAACTGAAAAAAAATGAACGTCGAACATCGAATTTTGAATAAAAGAATACAGATCAAAACTTATGAAACTAAATACTAGTAAACTACAACCCTGTTCCTGCCGCTCTCCTTTGCCCGGTATAGAGCCTTGTCGGCGCATTCAATCAATTTGCTTGCGTCTGAAATCTCGTCGTGCGGATAAGTTGCAACGCCGACACTTATGGTCACCCGAAGCACCAGATCATCTTTTTTAAATTCTTTTTCCTCTATTGCGGCTCTGAGTCTTTCGCCAAACACATGTACATCCTTATGATCCGTATGATAAAGAAGAAGTGCAAACTCCTCGCCGCCGTAACGGGCGGATAGGTCGGTATCGCGCATAATTCGAGCGATCACGTTACCAAGAGTACGTAAAACCATATCACCGGTCTGATGGCCGTAAGTGTCATTAAAATTCTTAAAATGGTCAATATCAAACATAACACACGAAATATTCTCGTGGTAACGGACAGCCTTTTGGAAATCTCTATGCACGGCATCCTGGAAAAACCTATGGTTATAAAGCCCTGTCAGGCCGTCCTTATTGGCAAGTTCCTGGAGCTGACGGTTCTTTACCTGTAAATTTTCGTACAGTTCCTTGATCCGAAGATGGGTGTTGACCCTTGCGACCAACTCCCCTTCATCAAAGGGCTTTCCAATGTAATCAGAGGCCCCGATTTCAAGCCCCCGAACCTTGTCAGCCGGACCTGCCTTTGAAGTAACGATTATTATAGGAATCTCGGCGGTTGACTTGTTACTTTTGATCCGCTCGCAGACCTGATAACCATCTATTCCAGGCATAATCAAGTCCAGAAGAATCAGATCCGGTTTGCGGCTTAAGGCGATATCAATCCCCGACTCTCCATCCGAAGCCAGAAGCACCTCATGGTCACATCTGTTCAGGATGCCCTTTGCCACATGAGCCATCAATTTACTATCATCAATCACCAAAATTGTGGCCATGATGGTCCAGATCCAATAGGTGGGGAACAGCCCACCCTCCAATTAATTAATTTGGTTTTATTTTCAGCCGGGGTTCGTCCGGAAATGTAACATTTCCAGACAAAGGGATCAGGGGGCAGGGATCGGGGACCAGGGTAACAGATTAATTTTTCTGTTGCTTTTGCTGATCCCTGACCCCCCTAAAGCCCAAAAGGGCCATTTGCCGGACAGACACTAACTTGAACACTCCCGGATAATATAGGCCATCCTTTCAGGCGGCGCCACTATATCAACCGCCCCCAGTTTAATCGCGGATTTGGGCATTCCAAAGACCACGCAGGATTCTTCATCCTGAGCAATAGTGTAAGCGCCCGACTTTTTCATGGCAGCCAACCCAGCGGCGCCATCGCTTCCCATTCCGGTAAGAATGACCCCTACAGATTCCTTTCCGACATTTTCAGCAACAGAATTAAATAAAACATCAATAGAAGTTTTCCAGCGAGGCAAACCTGACCCGCTATCAAGCCTGACCATACAACCGGAACCGCTCCTGACAACACGCATATTTTTCCCGCCACCGGGCGCAATCAGCACCAGCCCGGGCTCTATCTTATCCATGTCACAAGCCTCTCTCACCTCCAATGGAAGGCTGTCGTTCAATCGCTGAGCAAATGAGGCGCTATAATGTTGCGGAAGATGAACCATCACGAGAATTCCTTTTGTCGGAAAATTAATCCTGCTGAGGATTTTACCAATCACCCTGATCCCGCCTGTAGAGGCTCCAATGGCAATAAGTCTTGAATGCGGCACACTCTCAACATGGAGAGATTCCGAATGGCTATACACAGGATAATGCCTCGGTATACGTGAACTGCCCGCAGCCCTGACCTTTGTAATAATCTCATTCCACAGGTCTCTGTTCCACCCCGTGCTGTCCGAGGGTTTTGTCACAAAATCAAATGCGCCTGCCTCCATGGCCTGAATAGTCTGCATGCTGTTTGACTTGGTATAGGAACTTATCATGAGCACCGGAATCTGATCGTAGTTCATAAGACGCTTCAAGAAGGTAATTCCATCCATACGCGGCATCTCGATATCCAGCGTGATAACGTCCGGCTTTTTCTTAAGAATAATATCCCGGGCCTCGATAGGATCAGAGGCGACACCCAGAATTTCAATATCAGACTCTGCCGAGAGTGCATCGGAAAGCATTTTCTGCACTATCGTGGAATCTTCTATTATCAAAACTTGTAATAATTTCATATCCGTCTATAAACCCTTTATATACAACGGAGGTGTCAGGAATCGGGGGCCAAGGGTCAACAAACAACAGAAAAATTAATCCGTTACCCTGGCCCCTGATCCCTTAAGTGCTCTTAGGGTTCGCTCAGCCAAGTTTTAAAAAACAATGGCTGTGGACTTGACCTTCCCGCTTGACAATACCCGATCCTTATAAACTTTTTCTTCCTTCAGGACACGCGGCTCGTCAGAGACATCAAAACTCTTGACAAATACCCGAGCGGAATCCGAGAAGAAGAGAATCTTTCTGCCGACCCGCTCTCCCACCGCCTCGTTTTCAATGGGAATTCTCTCAAGCTTTAGATATTTTCTGGCAAAATTGATATTTGACGCGGTAACGGAATCATCACCGCCGTTACCAAGATTGAGGACATTTCCTCCTCCAAAAATCTTGGCTGCGAGATTATTTCTCCTTGCTCCCCTTTTTAACAACTCGCCGATAAGAAGTTCCATGGCATACATGCCGTAACGCCCCAGATTCGTGGTCAACAACTCATCAGGACGAAGGTGACTCGGAAGAAGGAAATGATTCATCCCTCCGACTTTTCTCTCCTTGTCATAAATGCAGGCAGCTATGCAGGAGCCGAGAATAGTATACAGAACCTCACCTTTTGAGGACACGCAATATTCCCCTGCACTGAGCATGACAACTGTTTTTGCGAGTTTGCGGCTGTAAAAACGTTTCATAATATTCAAATAAAGGGAAAACCGTTATCGGCCGGCCACCCTCCTCACCTGATTTGTTACATTCAAATCAAAAATCACGAACCAAAAATTCATATAATTCCTAATTCGTAATTCATAATTTATAAAAATTCTTACGCGGTCGTATCTTCAACAGCGTCCATAAGTTCGAGTTCCTCGGGACTCAACAGGCGGTCCATATCCAGAAGGATAATCATCATATCATCTCCCTTTTTTCCAACTCCTTTCAGGAATTCTTTTTGAAGGCCGGGCGGCATATATTCCGTTGTCTGAAAATCATCAGGTTGAATCTCAAGCACATCCGTGATCTCGTCCACAATGACTCCCATTATCCTGTCCGAAAGTTCCACAACAATAATTACGTGAAACATCGTATATTCCACCGAAGGAAGTCGAAATTTCTCCCTTAAATCAAAAACAGGAAGTATGACCCCGCGCAAGTTAATGATACCTTTTACAAATTCCTGTACATGGGGTATCGGCGTAATATTCCGATAACTTAAGACCTCCTTGATCTTGTTTATTTCAATCCCGTATGTCTGCTCATTAAGAGCAAAGACAACATACTGATTTTCGCTCATTAGAATTCCTCAAATCCTTCTTCAAACTCATCTTTCAATAAATCAGTATCCAAGTCAATTACGGGTGACTTGCCCATGAGATCCTTTCGCGGACTGGACAGCATTTTTTTAGACCGGCGATCCGTCTGTTCAGGCAATTTGATATTCCCGGTCTTCGGCGCCTCTTCCTTAAAAGAATCATGATCACCAAGTATAAACACCTCGCTAATCTCCTGGAGATATTCCGTATTCTCGCGTAATTTCTGAGTTTCCTGAGCAATTTCATCCACAAAGGAGGCGTTCTTTTCATTCACCTCACAAATTTCCTGAGTTCCCCTGTTGATCTCTTCAATACCCGTGGCGCTTTCATCACTTTTGGAAGATACCTCACCAAGCGCCTTTGACACCTCACCCGAT
Source organism: Pseudomonadota bacterium (assembly GCA_030635485.1). Lineage (GTDB taxonomy): Bacteria > Desulfobacterota > Desulfobulbia > Desulfobulbales > DAOVYS01 > DAOVYS01. The sequence goes on from DAOVYS010000027.1 coordinate 8,329, forward strand.
GTCGTCATAATCTTTGAAAAACTATCCTGAAGTTGATCAACCCATTGCCCGGTCTTAGTCACGGTGCCCATGATCTCCTTGACCAGGGACTGAATGTCCTTGGCTGAGGAAGAACTTCTCTTTGCAAGATTCCTTACCTCGTTTGCAACCACTGCAAAGCCCCTGCCCTGCTCGCCTGCCCGTGCCGCCTCGACAGCCGCGTTTATGGAAAGCAGATTCGTCTGAAATGTAATCTCATTAATAAGTTCCATCATTTCAACGATCTTCTGACTCGCATCAGACATCTCTATCATTGCCTGAGCCGTTTTCCGCACTATACCCCCTCCGCTCTCGGCCGTTGAAACAGCCTCCTTGGACAGAGAATCCGCGCGACGCGTGGTTGCAAGGTTTTCCGCGGTATTTTGAACAAGTTCAAGAAGAGTACTGCTTATCTGTTCCATGGCCGCTGCCTGCTGCTGGGTCCGTTCGGAGAGATTCTGATTTGCATGGGATATATGGACTACCCCATTTGCTACGGGAACGGTATTTTTCTTGACCTGAGATATCAACTGGACAACCTTGTCCAATGTCTCGTTGAGCCTGTGTGTCATAAGGTCCATGACATCATTCTTGCCGGAAGGCACTCCCCTTCTGGTAAAGTCACCTTGACTCACTCTTCCAAGAACCTCGGAAAGTTCCTTGACCTGCTCCTCCATCGCGACTTTTGCCTCTTCCTCTTTTACGTAGGCCTCTTTAATCATCTTCTCGGCCCTTACTTCAGCAGTCAGGTCTCTGACAATCTCAAAAGCCCCAAGAACATTTCCTCTGGAATCCTTGAGTGCGGCGTAACTCGACATTACCGGTATCTCATGCCCATGAGTATCCTTAATCGTCATCCGCTTCCCGATAGTGGATCTGCCCTCGGAAAGCGCGAGCTTCAAAGAACATTCGGAACACCCGTCGCTCTGAAACATATCGTAACAGAACATGCCTAGACATTCTTCTCTGCTCCTGCCGGTGATCCGGCATGCCGCACTATTGATAAAGGTCACCTTCATGTCCGAATCCACCGTAAAAAAAGGCTCGGAAATGCCTAGTTTCAAACTGTTGGCATACTCCATGCGGTCGCGTATGCTCTGGACCATTTCATTAAAATTGTTGGTCAACCTTCCGATGGAATCCTCATTGTCGTCATAAAACATTTCAACATCCACGTTACCCGCGGCGATCTGATCCGTCTTATCTCTTAAAGCCTGGATTCTCTTTGAAACCAATCGTGAAAACAGAAAATTAAGAATCAAAACCACTCCTATAAGGGTGATTATATTTTGGAGAACAAGACTCTTGCCCGTGTTTCGGATGGAAATAAGCACGTCCTTGACCGACTGCTTTACAACCATGGAGCCAAGCACTCTTCTGACGGAACCGTGACAATGATAACATGACGGCTCGTTCAATATAGGCCTGATTGTCACGAGAAATGGATCATCGCCTTCATTGTCCCTGTACGAAATATCAGGCGTCTTACCGGTTGCAAGCGCCCTGGAAAGCGCCAGACGCGACTTCTCACCGAACAGGAATTCATCCATACTCCTGTGCTTGCTTGCATTAACCGAACTATATATAACGAGTCCATTAAAATCAGAAATAAAGACCTCCACGCCTTCCATATGTTCGCCAATGCCCTTCAGCATCTCCCACACGGTCATCTCGTCCGCGATAGACATGGGAAACTTCATGGCGCTGTAAGTGTTTTCAAGCATACGGCCTGAAAACTCAGTAGCCTGGACCATTGCGGTTTTCTCGTTAAAATCGAGGCTCTGATGGAGACTGTAGCCTGAGAAAAGGCCCATAACCGTAATTGTCACAACAAAAAACTTAGCCCGTATACTGGACTTCTTCCAAAGAGATCTCATTATATTCATCACCCACCCTCCAACTCAGTGAGAACCAGCATAAATTACCGGCTTATAGCGAAAGGACTGCACGCGGTCCTCGGTGTGACATCTCTTACAGATGTCCAGCGTCACCTCTCTTACGATCAGGTCCGGGTCTCCGTCCTCAGCATGGTGCATGCCGGGTCCGTGACAGACTTCGCATCCGGCATTTTTCAAGTCCGGCGTCTGCTCTATGCTCACAAACCCGCCGGGTTGTCCATGTCCTGTTGTATGGCAATGATAGCAGCCATTTATTTCATCAGGAGTCAGACCCTTTTTCATCTTTTCCACGCTTTTAAATGATCTACTTTTTCTCGCATATTTTTGATAATTTTCATGCTGGGCCGGATGGCACGATTTACAGGCGTTCAAACCTATATATCGATTAATCGACTTGTTCTGCGCCTCCACGGTCACCGGGAAAAAAATCAGCAGAATAAGACCCAGAAGAATCAGATCAGTCGGCCGGCCAATTGCTCCAGCCTGCCCAAAGAGTAATTTCCAGACAGAAAACTCCCGCATTTTGCAACAAACCGCAACATCACGCCCCACCACGCCATTCCTTTTCTCGAATTTCATATCTCACCCCTTACATCGACTTACGAATCTTTGTTCCCATTCACCAAGGGTACGAACTTACGGGACCCCCGGCACGTAAACGTTCACAGGTGCTGCAGCTGTACGTGATCAGGGTGACCGGCTATAGCTTAACTATGCCGGTCACCCTGATCACGCACCCCAAGGGCACTTCCTTCGGGCGTGCAGATGCAGTGCCTGTGAACGTTTACGAATCTTTGAAAAAAATTTCCTCAAGACTTAAAAGATCAATCACCAGGGCCACTGAACCATCCCCCATAATAGTTGCGCCTGTAATTCCTTGAACGCTGCGATAATTGGATTCCAGGCTCTTTACAACCACCTGGTAAGGATCCAGAATCTCATCAACACTAATCCCATATCGTTTGCGGCCCGTATCAAAAAAGACAAGCGATGATCCTTCCAGCCCTCTTTCACCGCCGGACATTCCAAATACACGAGACAGATCAACAAGAGGCACATATTCTCCCCTGAAACGATATACCTTTTCGTCCGCTCCAAAGCTCCTTAAACGAATTGCCTCAAACCCCAATGTGCCGATCACCTCAAGCAAAGGGACAAGATACGAAATATCGTTAACTTGTACATGCAGAACCTCGGTAAGGGCAAATGTCAGAGGAATTGCCAGCGTAAACGCCGTCCCTTTCCCCTTCAGGGTCTCTACAAGAAGGGATCCGCCAAGCCGCTCAACCTCGGTCTTGACAACATCCATCCCGACTCCTCTTCCTGAAAGCGACGTCACCTCCGAAGCGGTTGAAAAGCCCGGATGGCACAAAAAATCAACAATCTTGTTATCGTCAACCACATCACCCGGCCGTACAATTCCCTTATCCAATGCCTTTTGATAAATCGCATCAACATCCAGCCCGCGGCCGTCATCTCTGATCTCAATTAAAATTTTTCCGGCCTTCCGGTATGCCTTGAACTCAATTACACCTTCTTCGGGCTTGCCGGCCGCCTTACGCTCTTCCGGTTTTTCTATCCCATGGCCCACACAGTTTCTGACCATATGTTTCAACGGATCGGTAACCGCCTCAATAACCTCTTTATCCATTTCCGTGCCCACACCGGAAAGACGCACCTTTATCTTTTTCCCCTGTTCATTGGCCGTATCCCTTGCAATCCTCTGAAACCGTCTGAAAGTTCCTTCAAGGGGAAACATCCGGACGCTTGCAATCCGCTCCTGAAAATCCTGGTTTATTTTGATCAAATTTTCAAGTTCCTGCTCAATCTCACTCCAATAAACATCCACGCCTTTTGAAAACAGACTCTGCATTCGAGGAAGAGCGATCCCTATCTCTTCGGCCAGATTAACAAGGTAGTCAATCTTTTCCACATCAACCCTTATAGTGGTCTTGCGATAGGCATCGCGTGTCGCTTTCTGCTTTGATACTACCCGTTCAAGTACATCCTTGCCGATCTTTCCCTGTTCGACGAGGATCTCTCCGACCATTTTCTGTTGGCTCAAGGCATGATTCAGATCCTCGTCGGTTATTCCGCCCGTTTCAACAAGGACCTGCCCTATTGGAGTTTCAGGGTCGTCCAGACCAATTGTATCCACGATCGGATCGGCAATTTCATTTATCGATATCTCATTCTCATCTTTAACAAACATGAAAACATCTTCAATAACATTAGCCGTTACGGATGTTTTCAGTATTAGCTTCCACGAAATGTACATGTCAAACATATCCATCTCGTCATATGAGGGCAGTTCGGACAGATCAGCCGTAACTTCCAGACATTCACCGAATTCAGTGAGGTTCATGAGCAGCAGAATGGGATCCTGACCCGAAATAAAAAGATCTCCCCTGAAATGGATTTCTATGCTGTAAAAAACCGATTCATCCGGCGCATCCTGAGAAGGAGCCTCGTCGGTAGCTGCATCCTCTAAACCGCTTTTTTCTTCCCCGGAGACCGGCCCCGGGGAGAGAAACCGGTTAAGTCCGACCCTGCCTGCCTCAAGATCCTCGGAGGCGGCCACGGGCTCACCGCTGAGCCCCCTGTTAAGCATTTCACTGATAAAATCGACATTTTCAAGAAGAAGTGAGACAAGTGGGCCGGTGACCGGAACTTCATTACTCCTGACGCGCTCCAACAGATTCTCAATCATATGAATATATTTGGAGGCTACATCAAATCCCACCACCGCAAAACCGCTCTTCAAGGTATGAAAAACCCGGAACAGCTCTTCCACCTCAGGTCCGGAAACGGGCTCATCCTCAAGACGCAGCAGACACGCCTCCGCGGATTTCAGCAGGTCTTCCGTCTCGGCATGAAAAATTTTGGTGGTCTCGTCCTGTACGTTCATCTCTAACCAATCACGGAGTCAAGTCAACCTTTACAACGGTTATCCATTAATATGAAAACGATCACAGATGCCGCAGATGCACGTGATCGTTTTTATTCATTTCAACCAGATAAGCCTCTTAATAGCCCACAACAACTGCTCGGGCTGAAACGGCTTAACCAGCCAACCTGCCGCGCCGGCCTCCTTCCCTTTTTTGATCATCGCGCTGTCTCCCTCCGTCGTCAGGACAAGTATCGGGATAAAACGAAAATCACTCTCCTTAACTTTTTTTATAAAGGTAAGGCCGTCCATTTTCGGCATATTGATATCTGTAATTATCAATGAGAGATTCTGCCCGTCGGCCCGAATCTTTTCGAGCTTTTCCGTGGCATCCTGTCCGTCCACGGCATCGATCACATCATATCCGGCATTTTCAAGGCAAAAGGATATAGACGACCGTATGGTAGGGGAGTCGTCCACTGACATAATGCATTTATTCATTTTTCTAAAAACCTGATTAAGAGGAGGGCAACTTGAATTTCAAGTAACTATTCGGCAGCACTCCATCTGCACGCGCCCAGCGAAAGTGCCCTTGGGGTGCACTGCCAAATATTTACATTCCGTGGTTTTTTAAAGTTTTTCGCACGTACCCCGAATATTTACAATTTCAAAGTACATCTTAATGTGTTTTGAAATAGATAGACTACCTTAAATAGATACAGGAAAATTGCAAATTTTGCAAAAAAATGTGTGTATATTTCAAATCCCAGAGGATCTCACCCACTCAACAAGCCTGTCAACTCCTTCCGAAGTCGAAACAGCAGGAAAATATCCAAAATCCCTTGAAGCATTCTCAATTGAAAACCAATGAGACTTTGCAAGCTGCTCGGCTAAAAATCGCGTCATAACCGGCTCTGAAGTGGCACCGGTTATGGAATAAAGCTTTTCCAACACCATTCCCGCCATATTTGCCACACGAAACGGGACCTTTTTCCGGATCCCTGGGATGTCGAGCCTGTGAAAAAGTTCATTGATCCAGTCCCAGAGATTTACAGGCTCACCCTGTGAAATAAAGTAGGGTTTCCCTGCTGCCGTGCCTTTGGTGTTTAAATTTTCCGCTGCAAGGATATGTGCGGTTGCCACGTTATCGATATATGAGATATCTACCCGATTCCTGCCGTCCCCCACCTGCTTCAATGATCCGCTCCTGGCCCGCTCCACTAAACGCGGGATCAAATTGGTGTCGAAAGGCCCCCATACCAGATGGGGACGCAGCGCTGTTGTTCTCAGCCGGTCCGAATTCGCAGCCAGTACGGCCTGTTCGGCAATGACCTTGGTGTGCGCGTAATGACACAGAAACCGTGTGGCATAAGGAAGACGCTCGTCACCGCCTTCTATGTCCCTCCTGTCAAAAACCACGCTCGGCGTGCTGGTGTAGACAAGGGATGCGACCTGATTGTCCAGACACGAGGAAATTACATTTCCGGTCCCGATGACGTTGATTGAGTAATAATCATCCCAATTACCCCAGATCCCGGCCTTGGCAGCCACATGAAAAACTGTGTCAGCCTCTTTAAAGGCCTTGTCCAGAAAGACTCTATCCCGGATGTCACCCTGAAGATGCTCAACACCCAATCTTTCAAGTTCCGGATACCTGCCGCGGCAGACAACAGAGGTCTCCACACCGGCGGAAACCAGCAAACGCACAACAGCAAGTCCGATAAATCCTCCCCCTCCGGTAACAACAGCCTTTTTCACATCAAAACCTTTCAGCAGCCCAGACTGCCAGCTTTTCTCTGAAAATCTTGGCATTATGCCTGATGTCCACCGGCATTGCCGTATTGATCAGGAAGCGGCTGATGGATCCGGTAATGGGATTACCCTTTGCCATTTCCCGCAATTCAGAAAAAAGTTTATCGGAATTCCTTACCTTTACATAAGGCTCCACTATCAAAACCGGAGTTTTCGGGCCGGATATCAGATCCGGCCCCAGCCTCACACCGACAAGGGCGGAGCGAAATACTAAGGGATGTTCGTTGAATATAGCCTCGCAGGGAATCGTGAACAATGTCCCTTGATCCGTGATTACGCGGTGGACCTTTCGGCCGCAAAACCAAAGCCTGCCCTGATCATCTAAGTAACCCAGATCACCAATCCTATGCCACAGAGTCTCGCCATCCCTGATCTTGGCCAGACGATTTTCCCGATCATTGTTGTAATAGGCCCGTGTAACGACATCTCCTTTTACCACTATCTCTCCGATTTCACCAACAGGCATCACCTCAACTTTATCCCAGCTTTCCAGCGGACCATCAAAAATGGAAATTATCCTGATCTCGATTCCGGGAAGCGGTCCGCCCACACATGTTCCATGACCGATTCGCGTCTTTTCCCACGTCTCGTTAAGGACATCAGACCCCTTCATGGATGCGACGGGCAAACTCTCCGTGGCTCCGTAAGGGGTATGAATTTCAGAATCATGCCCCATGATCAATTTGACACGCTTGATCAGATCCCACGGCACAGGGGCGCCTGCCATGAGTATCTTTTTCATGGACGGCAGAGTGATTCCCCTGTCCAGGCAGTATCGGCTTACAACATTCCATATGGCCGGAGAACCAAACGAATAAGTCACGTTATTATCAAGGATTGTGCGCACGAACCGGGCCGGATCAACCCGGGCCGGATGGGCCGGGTTCATGTCCGGAATCACGGCACAGGCGCCAAGGGCCGCGGAAAACAATGCAAAGAGCGGGAATGCGGGCTGGTCGATATCTTCCGGCGTTATTCCGTAATAGTCCCTGATCAGATCGAGCTGGGCCTTGAATATGCCGTGCTGATACTGAACACCTTTTGGCGGACCGGTGCTTCCGGTTGTAAAAATGATTGCAGCCGGATCTTCCTGATTCATTACAGCCGGCTTAAAGGCGCCTTTTTTAAAATCAGCGATTCCTTTTAACGATCTTCCGAGCAGACCAAAACCCGTACCAACGCAGATATCTGTTTCGACAGTCCGAAAGGGTCGCCTGAACAGCCGTTTGAGTATCTGAGCCTTTGGTATTCCGATCAGGACTTGAGGCTTTACCGACCCGATACACTTTACGAGATTCCTGTATCCCATGCCCGGATCTATCAGAATCACGACCGCCCCGATCATGAACAGGGAAAAAGTGAGGCAGACAAACTCCAGAGACGGCTTTACCATCAACATGACCCTGTCCCCGCGGCATATGCCCTGGGCCGCAAGTCCGTGCGCATATGCCGCAGCCGTACTGTCAAGATCTTTAAAAGTCCAGCGCCTGTACCCGCCTCCAGACCTGCTGATTATCGCCGTGCGGTCGGAAAACCGGGCAGCTGCGTCTAAAAACGGTTGAGAGATGTTGTAGTTCATTTCAGTTCATTAAAAAAATTCATAACAAGAGGCCCTATCTCGTCAAAGGCATCTTCCAGGACATAATGACCCGCCTCTGGGAAATATACGGCCCTGGCATTCGGGAACCTCCGCCTCCACTCATTATAAAAATAGTCATTAAAGCAGAAGTCCTTTCCTCCCCACAGTATGAGCATAGGTGTTTCCGTAAACCGGTCAAGCCCGGCTTCGACCTCTTTTAGAGTTTCCCAGGACCGGTCCTTTTCGGAAAGGGGAATATCCTGCACAAAACGAAGCGTTGCAATACGATTCTGCCACGAATCGTATGGGGCGAGATAACCTTCAACAACCTCGGAAGAGAGGGGTCTATTCACAGCCATTCTAATGGCGGCCCGAGCAAAAACATTTGCGCCACGGATCATGAGCGGGCCTAAAATAGGCGTTCTGCAGACCTTTATACGCCATGGGATTCTATTCGAACAGAATGCTGCCGTGTTAAATACCACAAGCGATTCGATCATCTCCGGTCTGCGGCCGGCAAATCCCATGCCGATGGACCCGCCCCAATCGTGCATGACAAGGGAAACCCTGTCAACGCCAAGGGAATCTATGAGATGCTCCAGATTGTATATGTGATCCTTGAGCCTGTAAGGATAATTCTGGGGTTTGGAGGAATACCCGCAGCCTATGTGGTCGGGCACTATGACCCTAAAGCTTGCCTTTAAGAGCCCTGCAAGATTCCTGTAATAAAACGACCAGGTAGGATTACCGTGGACCATAACAACAACCCTGCCCCGGCCCTGGTCAATGTATGAGAGGGTATGCTCGCCGATTTTCAGGGTAGAGGGAGTGAATGGGTATGGGTAGTTCTGGGGCATTTCTTACGATTGATGAATTATGAATGGCAAAGCCGTTGCCGGAAACCTATTTTTGTATAACATTTTTGCGCAAAATACACGTATTAACTTCTCCGGCATCTTAATAAAAGATGTATTCCAGAGGTTCCCTCCGGAATAAAATCAATCGTGTAGGTCGGGTTAGCGAAGCGTAACCCGACCTACTTGAGACTTGCCTGAACGTGTGCGGCTGGAGTGCTGGCACACGCTTGGACTTTATTCTGGC
>DAOVYS010000034.1 GCA_030635485.1 Pseudomonadota bacterium
CCGTTGGTTGGGACGGCGCCGAGGAAGGGACCGGAGAAAGAAAGGCAACATGCCTCTCCTGCCACCGGGCTCATGGAACCGACAATGACGATCTGCTCAGATGGGGTTATACGTCGACTGACCCAGGTGGTGCAACGCAAATTGCAGGCACCAGTGCTGTAACATACGGTTGCCTGGGATGCCATGACAAGCAGAGATAACAGCAACAGACAATCAACCCGGTGTTAATCACCAAAAAAAAGGCGGCCTTTGGGGTCGCCTTTTTTTTTGGGTAAACTTCACCCCCTGCCGAATTGTCTCCTGTAATAGCCCCCAAAAAATCACAATTATCCACAATTGACACAATTATCAAAATTTGATAAAATATTAAAGAGTTATACTTAAAAACAGACATCCTCATCCGGTTGATTTAATTTTTGATTGCTCAGCTCGAATCAACTCAAAAGAGGAGGTCCGCCATTTAACAAAAAACCAGGAGTCGGAATCTGTTCCCCTGCTTACCATGCGGTAATTTTATTTTGAAGGCTGGAAGAAGTAAAAAAATGGGAGTCAGGGTTGTCAGGGGCATGCTTCTGAATGCTCTTATCGCTCTGATATCCTACGACATTGCCGGGGCTGGGATGGTTGACGTAAACGCAAGCTGGAAATACATAATAGATAACAAAGGCTCTGCAAGTGACATGACAAATACGTACAACCTCAACATCAATCTCGATCAGGAGATAACCGAGACCATAAGCCTTAATGAAACGCTCCGGTATAATATTCAGATTGACGAAGAAAAGGAGACCACCCAGTCAGTTACACCCAACTTATCCCTTACCGTTGACAACGACATTTTTCTCTTTGACCTCTCTTCCACTACCACTATTGACATTGATAAAGAGGAGACTGATGAAGACAACCCGATCAGTGTCCGATGTTCCGTCAACAGCGCCTGGGAAAAAAAATTATGGCCCGACCTTCGCCTCGATTTAGGCGTTAACGACATTGATGATTCGGGTAATTTCGACTCCGGGCTCACCCTGGACTGGGATCTGGACATTTTCACGATTTATTACCGATTCAGCCAGAACACATCCTCGGACGACATTGAGGGCAGCGAATCAAAGTCAATGGACCACAACGCACGTTTTGAGGCATCACAACCATTCTGGGACAACCGCCTCATCCTTTCATTCTCACAACAATTCACAATCAACAACATGGAATCGACAGCCTCGGTTGACGAGTCCGGATTTGCATATTTTCAAATCATGACCTGGACTCAGACCTTGTCAGGCTATGACGACTCTCCCGACAAGGGGTCTACAGCCCTGACCGCAAACAACCTGCTGAGTGACAATGACGTTGAAACGGATGCTGTGGAGATCGACCCTGGCGAAGAGGACTTAAACATTGTCATCAAAGTCAACCGGGAACAGATTGACATCTTTTATATCTATACCAAAGAAGATGTCTCAAATCCTGCCGCCTTTCAGTGGGGCGTCTATTACAGCGATGACGATGTTGACATTGACGATACGACTGAATGGACCAAACTCACTACAGACGCACCCACAACATATAATTCATCAAAAAAACGGTTTGCAGTGGATGTCTCCCGATTTTATGACACCTATATTAAGGTTGTGGCTGTCAATCCTCCGTCTGAAATAACAGTCACGGAGGTGGATGCCAGACGGAGGGTCACTTCAAAGGGACAGACATCCGTTACGGAAGAATCAGATAAAACCGAATCGATCACCGACTTTGCCATAGACCTGTCAATCACCCCCGACCTCTCCATTTCCTGCAGCACGACTCTGCAGTCAACAGACTCCTCGGACGGGGACGAATCATCCCAGAGAACAATATCGAGCAGCGTCAGATGGATGCCTTTCCCGGACATGGAAACGACACTCAGTGTCAGCGACTCCCTGTCACAAGCAATTGACGAACCGGATGAGACGAACCGGTCATACGCACTAAACATCTCCTCTCCAATCCTGCCGACCCTGGATGTAAGCGTAGGGGTCACCAGGGGAGAAAAGTATGAAGACGGCGCCCATACGAACACAAACCACACATTCACTGTCACGTCAACCGCGCTGCTTTTCCCTGACCTGAATGCGGATCTGAACCTCTCAGCCACCCTGTCCGACGATATCGAGACAGGAAAAACCAGCTCAACCCGAAACGCAGAGCTGGGATTCACCGCCCGGCTGAACCCCAAGATGACGGCAACACTTGACATTGGCGCCACCGATGACTCAGAATCAGAAGAGGGAATTCCCATTGATATCGAATCAAGTTTAAACTGGCGCGTGTCTGAATTCCTTTCCTTGAATGGACGCGGCTCGTACAGCTGGGCTGATGACCCCTCGATGAAACTCATCTTGGGCGCCTCCCTGGCACCCACGGAGAAAGTACGGATGAACTTCGACGTGGAACACGATCAGTCCGAGGACGAAACAAGCCAGACCTATTCCATGGGATGTACATGGAACATGAATCGTCACGTAACCCTTGAACTTGACGGCGATTACAAGACAACCCAAATGAATCCTGATGAGGCCGCCGCCGATACTAATGCTACAAAAGAGGAAGATGAGAATTTATGGAGCATTACAGCTGAGTTGACAGTAAGATTCTCTGCGCTGTAATCACCTTAAAGCCTTCTACCTTCAGCCTAAATACCTATTTAAAAAGGAACAAACTGATGCGAAACTGTTTACTTGTTGCATTGATACTGCCTGTATTAGTTCTTTCAGGGGGGTGCGGCGTAAAGTCCGACTCCCAATCATTCCTTCGGGAAGATGTTGATTTGAGTTATATAAACCGGATAGCAGTGCTCCAGTTTGAAAACCACACCAAGAAAGAATACATTGCTTCCAGAATCAGAAACATGACTATTACCCAAGTGCTTGCAATGGGTATCTTCGACGTTGTAGATAAAGGTCTGGTTGACGCAGCCTTAAAAGAAGAGGTTATTGAACCGGGCGATCCCATTAACAAAAGTACATTGAAACGGCTTGGACAAAAACTTAATGTGCAGGCCTTTATCATGGGCGCCGTGGACGAGGCAGACGAAGGCAGGAGGGGCAATGTTGTCTACCCGGAGGTCTCCATTACCCTAAGGCTTATAGAGACCAGCGCCGGATTGATCCTCTGGCAGGCAAGCGGCCACCGAAACGGCGACTCCCTTGTCAGGCGTCTGTTTGGAATGGCATCTTATGACGCATACCACGTCAGCATGAAGCTGATACGCCGGATGCTTGCCACCATGGCTCATACCTCGGCCGGTGCCGAGGCATTATAGATAATACTTAGGTAGAAGGTGGAAGGTTGAAGGATGAAGGATGCAGACTATCAAAGTAATCATATTAGCCGCTCTGATCTCTCTGGCAGACCTTGCGTCTACAGGAGCAACAACCGTGGCGGTCTTCCCTGTGGAAGACTTAAGCTATGGCCGAAACGGAGTCAACCTGGAACTGACCGGATTCTTGTCCGGAATCCTTGCGGATAAAGGTCTTGACGTTGTTTCCGAGCCTGATGTCATCTCCTTTATGGCTCAAAGCCGCGTACGCTGGGTCGGCTACATGTACACGAGCCATATTTTCAAGGCAAGGGACTATATGGGTGCGGACCTCATTCTCCTGGGCACACTCTGCCAGCGTAAGGAAAAGAGCATCCCCCGTCTGGGTCTGACCTTGAGCCTTGTCCGGACTGAAGACGGAGTCACAATATGGTCAAATTCAAAAGGAGTCAGTCAGGCTAACACTCGGCGGATATTGGGAATCGGAGAGCCGGATTCGGTCGATAAGCTTATACCGTATCTTGTAAAGGAGGTCCTGACAGGCTGGCCTGAACGTCTGGGACAGACATTGCCGCCCGAGGAGTCTGACCTTGAACTTGACTCATGGAGCCTGACAAAAAAATATACTCAGCCTGGAGAAAAAATAGGCGCCATGGTCCGTTTTTCTCTGCCCAAAGACTCGGAAGAAACGCCCAGAGTCTTCTTCAAAGAGGGAAACCGCCTCCATCTTGCCCTGGAATCACCTGAAAACGGCTTTTACGAGGCAACATGGCTTTCATCATACAGGGAAGGAGTCTACCCTGTCAGTGTACTACTTCGCTGGCCTTCAGGGGACGAGAAGACATCGTTTCTCGAAGAATATTACGTGGACGGCAGACCTCCGGAGATGAGACTCAACATCAAGGGACTTGCAAACCGGGAAAACGTGATGCGCGACAAAGTCCTAATCATGCCCTCGCTTAAGCAAAGAGAACAGATCGCCAGGTGGAAGATCTCAATTGAGAATCAGGAGGGAAAGACGATCATGACCGGTGACGGCAAGGGCAATATACCTGAAAAATTTCTCTGGAAGGGGCGGACATCCAGCGGCAGATTTGTGGACGAAGGCACTTTCAGCATTATTCTCAAGGCATGGGACCTGGCAGACAACGAATCAATAACCTCGGAAGAGGTAACAATATCGCGCACACTGCCGATTGTTGAACTAACTGCTGAAAAGCAGGGCCAAAACATCCTGGTAAACATTCAACACACCGGTGAGATACCGATATCTTTCTGGCAGATTGAGGTGTGGTCAAACGACAATGAACTCCTCAAGCAGACAGGAGGTGACACTCTTCCTGCCAATGTGAATATGCCATTCCCGGACAATAATGTGCCCGACAATATTGAATGCACAATCGTTGTGAGAGATATTCTGGGCAACCAGACCAAACAGGAAGTAAAAAATCTTTTTCAACTGGTCGGTCTGGACCAGGCTACCGAGGAAAAATCGGTTGAAGAAGAATGGAACGCAGATTTCTGACCCCGAGATATATGACAGATATCGTCAAACAGTTGAGTAAAAAATGGTTAAAAAGGCTTATCATCTCGGCCCTCTTGATTCTAGCTGTCACCTCGTGTGCAATGAACGGCAGCCCCAGGCTGATTAAACTCGGCGTGATGCCCAAAGAGAAGGTGTGCAGATTGGCGGTTCTTCCTTTTGTAAACGAAACCGACTTTGAACTTGGAGGATTGATATTTTACAGGATTTTTATGTCGGAGCTTGTATCATCCGGGAAATATGTGGTATCACAAGAGGGGGATATCCGGAAAATATATGGTCAGCTCAAGATCTCCCACAAAGAGGCACCCACGTTTGAACAGGTCCGAATCCTGGCCGACAGGCTGAATGCTCAATTACTTATAACAGGCAAAGTTGTCGACATGGCTGAAACAGTCATCGAACAGGAATCCAGACCGTCACTGTCCGTTGACTTACAGATCATCCAGGCTGACCCGGCCCGAATCCTGTGGACCACACACCACCGGAGCGAAGGTGAACGATACAGAAAGGTCATGCACTACGGAATGGAAAACACTATCACAGGCCTTGCAAAACGGGTCTCCAGCGAAATTATGGAACTATGGTTTTCGGAGGGATTTAACAGATGTATGGATTAATCAGGACAGCGCTACTTATCCTTGTTATTACAATAGCAGTAAACGTAGACCATGAGGCCGGTGCATGGGGAAACAAAAAACTGGTGACAATCAACGGGATAAAATACACCACTGAAGATTACAAACACTGGTGGGATTCCTTTAAAACCAAAGATATGGAATTCCCTGACAGCCCGCAATCATTTATTGACTGGCATCTCCTAATCGAAGAGGCAAGGAGCATGGAGCTTTTCCTTATGCCTTCATACGTGAAAAAAATAAACACATTTCTAAAGGCCCGAACCTTGATGATCCTTAAGTACGAAGAGGTTGATTCAAAGATGGACATCACGGACAAGGATCTCAGAAAGCACTACGAGGAGTTCCACACCCCGAGTATCATAGTAAGAATGATCGTTTTCGACGAAAAAGAAAAGGCATCGGACGTCTTTGATGGTCTCAAATCACAGACCCGGACAGTGGAAGAGATTATCAACCTGCCGCCTGAAGAAAGAGGGCCTGTCTTCACAACTGAAAAACGGTATCGGCCGGTAACCATTCCGAAAAACTGGTCGGAGCGCCTGAAGGGATTGGGTCCTGGGGATGCGACCGAGCCCTTTGAGTCCGGGATCAACCATATACTCCTCTTTGTTGTGGACGTAATGGGGCCTGATGACACTGATTTTGAAAACCGTAAAAAGAAAATCCAAAAGGAACTAAGAAAGCAGGACCAGGCGGAACTGACCGGCAATCTGGTCAAAAGACTTAAGAAAAAATTTCATGTGGAGGTGGATGAAGAACTTTTCAAAGCCCTTAGACCGGACAACATGACCCCGGAAGAGTTGCTCGACAAGATACTTTTGAAAACCGACAAGGCCGAGGTTACGGTCGATTATTTTCTTAAGCAGGCCCAAAAAAATATCATCGCTCGCGGACGGCATGCAATGGCCATGAACGAAGAAGAAAAAAAACGGCTTATGCGCGGGACCTTAAATACCATGATCTCGCAGTCGTTGACGACATGGGAAGCCCTTGACCGTCATTTCGAGGAAAAGGAGCCTTTCAAGTGGGTCTATGAATTCTATACTCAGCACCGTCTCATCAAAGAACTTGAAAAACGCTTCTTTACAGTAAACAAGGTAAGTGAGGAAGAGATCACGCTCTATTACAAAGAACATCTTGATGAACTTACCAGACCGAAAACAGTAAAATTTATGGAACTGGTCGACGAAGAAAGGCTTATAAAAAAAATGTGGCTTGAAATCACGACAGGAGAAAACATTTCAGAGGTGGCACAGAAATACTATTCCCGCAAGCCGCCTGTCCGAAAGGTTCCTGTAGACCACCTGGATCCTATCTTAAAAAAAGTTATTGAAAAACTGACAAAGGGAGAGGTCTCCGACCCGTTCGAAAAGGGCGCTAACAAGAGAACAGCCATCGTAAAACTCATTGAACGAAAATCCGCCTGCCCTATGCCCCTGGATATGGTAAAAGAGAAGATACGCCCTATCATCAAAGAGCAAAAATCCAACAAACTACGAAACGACTATCTGACAAAATTGAAGGCCGAATCCACCATTGAGGTGATTGAAAAAGCCTGGGAAAAAGTCAAAAAGGAACTTACAGGGAACGAGAATGGCAACTAAAAGAATATTCGGGTTCATCATAGGATTCCTGTGTCTGATCTCAATGCTTGCAGCCTGTGTCGAGCCTCAGCAACAGACCAGGAAATCAGCGCGTAAGCAATGCGGGAACTGCCACAAAGAGTTGGTAGCGGGACTCAAGACCGGAGTGGTCCACGATCCGGTCAAAAAGGATGAGTGTGCCATATGTCATCTCCCACATGGCCTGATCGGGGCGGCCCAATTACGCAGAGAACCGCCGGGCCTCTGCTTCGCGTGCCATAAAGAGATGGCGAAAATTAAAGAAATGGCCTCTGTACATAAGCCTGTAACATCGGGCAAATGCGCCACCTGCCACAAGACCCACAACAGCGAATTTCAAACCCTTCTCACCGCTCCCGGCAACGACTCCTGCTTCACCTGCCACGATTCAGCAGGCTTTACAAAGGCCAACGTGCATGAACCCTTAAAAAAAGGCTGTTCCACATGTCACGAATCCCACGCCTCAAATCACGCATCAATTCTTGTTAAGGACAAGAATGAGCTATGCCTCACATGCCATAAAATAGATACACCGGCCTTCAAAAAAGCGCACAATTCTTATCCTGTCCGGAAAGGCTGCGTTCTGTGCCACTCTCCACACAGTTCCGCCGGGCGTAACATGCTGAAGTCCGTTGTGCATAAACCGATGATTGATGCCGAGTGCGCCTCATGTCACACACCTGATGCTTCAGGAAACATGGCTCTCAAGGATAAACCGAACGTCCTGTGTGTATCCTGCCATAAAAAAGAACAGGGGGTGGGCCTGGATTTTCACCCACCTTACGCTGACAACAAATGCCTTACATGCCATGCGGTTCACGCAAGCGATCATGAAGTCATGCTGGCCGGATCGCCGGAGACTCTATGCCTGAATTGTCACAAGGAAGAAAAGAAAAAAATAAAGGCAAGCGTTCATTCTCCTGCCGGCAAGGGCGAATGCATGTCATGCCATTTTGGGCATAACTCCACAATCACCCCTCTGCTCAAAGAAAAAACAGAGACCCTGTGCTTCAAGTGCCACGAACGTACACGGTTTACATCAGGCCCGACAACCCACGACCCTGCAAAAAAAGGTGACTGCCTGGCCTGCCACACACCTCACGATTCCGTCCAAAAATCTCTGCTCGCCGGGCCTCAGGGCAAACTGTGCGTATCCTGTCACAAGAAGGCAGGAGGCGAAATGGGACAGTTCAGCGTCCACAAGCCGTTCCTGACCGGAGAATGCTCAAAATGCCATAATCCCCACCAGGCAAAGAAGAAAGACCTCCTGGTTGCCGACACGAGACGAGGAGAATTGTGCATGGTGTGTCACGATGATCTCAAACAGATTCCTGACTCCTCATCTCTGCACAAGCCCTTTGAAAAGGGTGAATGTCAGGCTTGTCATTCTCCGCACGCTGGTGATTTCGCGCACAACATGAAAAAAAAGGCTGGGGAGATGTGCCTGGAATGCCATTCAGGTATGAGGAGCGCTCTTGATCAGACGATTGTGAAACACGCGCCCGTAAAAAACCTGAACTGTGGAACATGCCACGTGAGCCATAGCTCATCTCATGACAACTTCCTCATTAAGGGACAACCAGCGCTGTGCATAAAATGTCACAAGCAGGTGACCGCATTCTGGAGCGATGGAATTGCCCATGAACCCGCCTCAAAGGACTGTGGAAACTGCCACCTGCCCCACGGTTCCGGCAACCCGGCCATCCTGAAAACCTCTGTTGGCGCACTCTGCTCCGGCTGCCACGAAACAAAGACCCAAAAATTCAATACTGCGCATAAAGGGATGAAACCCGGCCCAGATTCATGCATCGGCTGTCATGACCCTCATGGAGGCGCGGACAAAAAACTTCTCTACCCGATAAGCCATAAACCATTCCAAGAAGGCAACTGTAGTCCATGCCACCAGGGGAGGTCGTAATAATGATAAAAAAATTGTCACTTTCCTTAATACTGATATTTTTCCTGTGCCTTGGGACTTATGGAACGGTTTTTTCCAAAACCAACTGTTTTACGAGTAAATGCCATGACAAGTCAGCATTTAATAAGCGTGTAGTGCACAAACCCGTGGCAAAAAAAGAGTGCGGCGGTTGTCATAATCCTCATGTGGCCCGGTTTAAAGGCCTATTGCAACAAAAAGGGGCTGAACTCTGTTTCTCATGTCACACTGATGAACAAAAATCCTTTGCCAAAGGCGAGGTACACGATCCTGTACGTCAGGGCAAATGCACGGCCTGTCATGCCCCTCATTCCGCCCAAAAGGCGGGACTGGTCAAGGGAAAATTGAATAAAATATGCTTCACCTGTCACGACAACATTACAAGACAGTTCACATTTACCCATTCACCGTTCAAAAAAGGACAATGTACCGCCTGCCATACTCCGCACAACGATGAAACATACCAGCTTTTAAGGACATCCGGCAATACGGACCTCGTCTGTTTTTCATGTCACAAACATCAAAAGATCAAGCAGGACCACAAAAATTTCCCGACGGAACCGAAAAACTGCCTTTCTTGTCACAACCCTCACGGCGGCAATGAGAAGTCACTGATCAGAAATGTTCTGCACAGGCCTTTTAAAAAAGGCAAAGGAGGTTGCAGGGAATGTCACAGGGATGACAAACCTGTCACCACGGACACCTGCCTGCGATGCCACAAAGAAATCGAAAAGGAATTCTTAAAAACCCACAGCCACCTGACCAATCGGACAGGGAATAACTGTACACAGTGTCATTCGCCTCATGCATCGGATTCAACAATCCTGATTAAAGGCCGCCAGGATCAGCTCTGCAAGGGTTGTCATGAGGACACATTCAGAAGGCACGAAGACATGCTCTATGTCCACCCGGACGTCCTCCTGTGCAACTCATGCCATGACGCCCACGGCTCAAATGAACTGGCAATGATGAAAGGCGGCGGGATTGCTCTCTGTTCCGGATGTCACAAGGAAGAAGGTCTAAACACGCATCCTGTGGGAGAAAACGTCATAGACCCCAGGTCAGGACAGATCCTGACCTGCGTAGGCTGCCACGACCCAAAAGGGACAAACTTTAAAAACCAGTTAAAGGCGAGCGGGTCGGAAGATCTGTGTAAACAATGTCATAAGTATTAATAAGGGGTCAGGGGTCAAATCAAAAAATTTTCATTTATGGATATACACTCACTCAACAAAACGTAATCGGACAAATCATGAAAAAATCTCTTATTTTCCCAGGTATCTTGGCAGTGCTGTCTGTAATATTGCCTATCGGAGACATGGGGGCATTTGCCGCTCCATGGCATTGGCATATGTATCTGAAAGTGGATGCGACTGAAGGTACGCCAATGAACAAACCTACAGCACTTTTCACGGACAAAAGGTCAGGCCGCTATTATGTCGTTGACTCAGGCAACAACCGGCTTGTTTCTTTTGACAAGGATGGAAAATTCATTAACGAGTTCAATGCAAAAGGCAAACTGACGGTCCCGTTTGATATGATCAGGGATGACAAAGGACGAATCCTGGTTGTGGAAAAAGAAAAAAATACGATCACCATAATTGACGTACGGAACAAACAGTTTGAAAGACACACAATCAGACACAACAACGGAACCAAAGTCTTCCCGGACCGGCTCGAAATGGAAGACGATACATTCTATCTCCTGAACAAGGCCGACGGCGATGTCCTGGCCCTGGATGCAGACCTGAAAGTGAAACAACGATTTGGAGGCGCGTGTTGTGAAGAGGGATTCATAGATTTCAAAGTCCGGGAAGAGAGCGTATGGGCTCTGGAACGTAAAAACAAAACAGTGTATCAATTTGATAAACACGGCGATCTTGTGACAAAAATTCGGCTTGAAGAAGCTGTTGACTTCCCATGTTCCCTTGCCGTAGGGCCTGCCGGATTGATATATGTCCTTGATCGCCACCAAGGTATTATCTCGGTGTTTGACAATAAGGGAAGAAAAAAATACGATTTTCTCACCTCAGGCCATGCCAGGGGGCAGCTTTATTACCCGGTTGAAATCAGGTTTGATTCCTGGGAACGGCTCTGTGTGGTTGAGGAAGGCAACGGCCGGATTCAGATATTTACCCGCTGATCCAGGCAACGGAGGAATGTCATGCGTACAAAAATTATATGGAGCTTGATTATCGGCCTGGCATACTTATCGTCAACGACTACCTCTGAAGCAACACTGATCTCTGATAAATGTGACGTCTGTCATACCATGCATAACAGCCAGGACGGTCTGGAAATGTCATTCAACACGGGCCCAAATCCGTCCCTGCTGCGAAACGACTGTATCGGCTGTCATACAGGAACAAATATTACAGATTCATTTCCATTTGTCCTGGATACGTCAGAAGAACTTGACTACGGGACAACCGGCACAGAAGGGACTACTAATACACTTGCGGGCGGCAACTTCTACTGGGTTGTGTCTACTGATTCAACGGGGCATAATGTGACCGGTGTCACAACCTTAGAGGATCAGACACACGGCCTTGTTCCTCCGGGAGGAACCGCTCTCGACGAACGCCTGACCTGTGCAGGCCAGTACGGATGTCATGGTGACCGGTCCGAATCCGACCAGTTTACCGCCATGAAATACAGCCATCACTATACTAAACCACTACTCTGGCAAGACGGGTCGACCATTGCCAAAAGTTACCGTTTTCTGGATGGTATTCAGGGATTCGGACACACAACATATGAGTACCTTCCCTCACAGACAAGCCACAACAAATATTACGGCAAAGACCGTTCCGCAGAGACAGATACTGCCACAGGAACGATCAGCAGCCTCTGCTCGCAGTGCCACGCCGATTTTCACAACGGCAGCGGGAACGTGGCATCCGGGACTTTCGGCGGCGGCGTCTGGTTCCGCCACCCGACCGACTTTGATATGGGAAGGGCTTCGGCCGGAAATGAATTCAATTCCTACAACGGCGGAAGCGGGACCAGCAACCCATACAGCGTGATTTCCCCTGTTGCAACCGCTAACACCGGGGCATCAGTCAACCAGACGGTCTATACGGTTTCCGACGACGCCATTGTCATGTGCCTGTCATGCCATCGTCCTCACGGCACACCATACTCCTCCCTGCTTCGGTGGAACTACAAAGGCTGGCCCAGCGACGGTTATAACGGTTGCGCTAAATGTCACACGTTAAAGGACTGATAACTCAAGTTCAGGGTTCAAGGGTTCAGGGTTGAAAGAATAAAAACCTTTAAACCTTGAACTTTGAACTTTGAACCTTTTATTTTTTTGCCCCTGACAACCAAAACCTGAACATGAAGACAACAAATATCCTTAAATTCCGTCCTCTCTTCTCCCTTCTCCTCTTAATTCCCCTGTTTCTGTTTTTTTTCAACGGCTGCCGGCCAACCGGGAAAACTGAAGATTTAGCCGGGACAACCTTATGGCACATGGGGAGCAATCAGACAGCAAGAATATCGGTTTTTTTGAATCTTAAAAAAACATTCGGCCCTGATATCAGCATGGATATCACAACCGTAGAGATCCATGCCAACGGCGTCTGGCGTCCTCTGACTTCCGGCGCTGTTGAAATCGACGCAGTCAAAATCGGTATGGACCAGATATTTATCGCAGGGCACGATGTGCCGGCAGATCTTTATGACAGGGTAAAATTCACACTGGGAACCGCGGCTATCGGAAAGGAAAACGAAAAGACCCCTTTAAAACCCGACAATCTTGAGATTGAAGTTGCCCTTCCCGATAAGTTGACAATCTCCAAAGGCGACAGCAAATCACTCTTCGTAACATGGGATACCGAGGCATCTCTTGCGAATGAGGGCAGGTTGGCGCCGGTCTTCACCATTGCCAAACAGACCATCCCTCTGGTTGCTGATCTTGCCTTTTCGGCATGCCCGCGAATCAATACTATCTATCTGATCAGAACCGATAAAAACAGAGTATGCGGCTCCATCGGCGTAGTGGGACATCCTTCCTATCTGGCGGTGAATCAGTCCAACACCTATCTATACGTCCTGACAGCCTGGGATTCCTCAATCAAGGTCATTGAACTTTCCACCCACAGGACCGTGGATGTCATCAGACTGCCTGCGACTCTGAAACCTACCTTTATGACGCTGAGTCCGAACTCGCAATCCGCCTATCTCCTGGATGAACGAGGGAACAGACTTGTCCTCTTAGACCTGCCAAGCGGAACAATTTCCAACAATGTAATGCTGGGGCATCGGCCCCAATATGTCCTCTGCCTGCCTGACCATAATCAGCTCGCCGTATCCTCTTCCATGTCTCAGTCCGTCTATCTTGTTGACCCTGTAAAACTGACGACAGAGGAAGTCATCCCGGTAGGCAGCGACCCACAGGGTCTCCTCGTCTGGAACGACCTCCTGTACATTGCGGAAAGCAGGCTGAATACCGTTACAGTGTACGATTTAAGGGATCATCAAATACTGAAACGCATCAGGGTCGGTTCAACACCACGGAGACTTTTCAATACGGGAAATACAATTTTCGTGGCCAATCACAAAAGCGGAGACCTGTCAACCCTTGTCCCCGGCCAACTCACCACCTTCAGGACCATAAAAACAGGGGAAAAACCGCTTGAGATGACCTATTCGGAAAATCAGAGATGGCTTTACGTCGGTGATGAGGGGAGAGGTGAAATAACCGTGATTGACAACACATCCAAACGGGTAGAGCGCAGGATCATGCTTGGGACTCCTCCACTGGGTTTGGCGGTACTGAATTAAATTGAATGTCGAATGTCGAATAACGAAGTTAAAAGCTTTTTCACTTCGACATTCATTATTCCTTGTTTACCCCGCAAGGGGGCATAAACTATATTCTGCGGTTTAATTAGGTTTCGAACGGCCTGCCCCGCAACAAAATCTAAAACGCCTCTCCCAGATTCAAATGAACGCGAAATCCGGAGGCGTCCGGATCTTGGGGGTTCAGCTGATACCCTATATCAAGCCTGATCGGTCCTACGGCCGTGTGGTAGCGCAATCCTGCTCCCACGCAATGGCGCAGTCTGCCAAGATCAAAATCATATGGGTCGGGATAGACGTTTCCAGTGTCAAAAAAAAGCACGCCCTTTAACTCCTTGACAAGCGGAACACGCAACTCCAGACTGCCTTCAAAAAGTGAATACCCGCCCACCGGATTTCCATGATCGTCCATACCCCCAAGTTCCTCATAAGGATATCCCCTGACGGAATTTGCGCCACCGCAAAAAAAACGTTTTGAAATAGGGATATACTCATTGCTCCTTATCGGATCAACAGTTCCCATTGTAATTCTGGCAGCCGTCACAACGTCTCGTGTGGAAGTGTTTCCGCCCTGCATTTTAAAAACAGGGTAATATCCCCTGAGCTCAAATTGATGCCGCAAGAATTCTATCTCCGAACCAAACGACGAAGAGGCCGGCTCAAAGACATATGAAAGATGCAGCCCCTTGGCGGGATTAAAGAGATCGTCAACATGTTCCCACTTACAGCCGGCCTCCAAAGAAGATACCACGAAATTCACATCCTCTTTTCTTCCAAAATCCTCTATAGCCTTTTCCGTAATGGAGCCGGGCAATCTTGTGGTACGATTCGTTTCGATATTGTGGGCAACAAACTGGCTTAAACATGGCGTCCAGGTTTTTGAGACAGTAAATTTTGAAAAATAGCGCCTGTTATAAAAACTTTCCGCATATTCAAACTCGGCACCGGCCTGATACATAAGACTCAAATCATTTTTCCCCAGAAAATAGGGGTTCTTGAACTCTGACTCCAGAGTACTTAAAATTGATGAATACTTCCCGGTAAAGGTAAGAGAATAACCGCGATTCAACAAATTGCGCCATCCAAGTTCGGCGCGAAGTCTGAGTTTCTCCTCTGTGCCGAAACCTATTCCAAGTTTTAAGACCCTGGGCGGCTTTTCCTTGACAACAACGGCCAAGGCGACCCTCTTAGAGTCATCTTCCGGCCAATCCGGCCTGATCACCACGGAACTGAACAGATCCAGATTGTAAAGCGCCCGCTGGTCCTCCTGAATCCTTGTAAGGGAATAAAGTTCACCGGACTTTACCTTCATTTCCCGAGTTATAATCTGAGCGGCAACCGACTCATTGCCGTTGACGAACAGACCGGAGATGTGGAATTGAACACCCGGATCAATCTTCAATCGTAGTTCCGCCTGGTGTTCCTCTTTATAGATCTGCACATCCCCACGGATTCGAACCTGACCGTACCCGTGGTCCGCAAAGGATCTTGAAAGGAGCTTCTTGGTGGAATTGTAGGCCGTGGTGTCAAAGATATCACCCACA
>DAOVYS010000009.1 GCA_030635485.1 Pseudomonadota bacterium
AAATAACCATTGAACACATCCCAAGTGCTTTGGAGGCTATTTTTGCCCATGAATTTAAAGGGTATGAAACCACACTTAAAATTATCTCGGGGCAACAATTAAAAGTTCTTACAGGTCTCGCCCGAATGGGCGGAAAAGCTCCAACATCCGCAAAATTTGCCATGGGACTTGGTGGTATTGCCGTTTCTTCAATTAAAAAAGCGATTGAGCGATTAATGAATTTAAAGATAGTTTTTTATATTGAAGAAGAATATCGGTTTACGAATCCATTTTTTAGAGCCTGGTTGTTGCATAAAAAATTATAATGGTAGGCATGGAAAAAGGGCATTGTTTAGAGGAGTACTTCAACGCTAATCAGAGTTGACCTCTTTGGACCCCTGTGTCGTTCCTGTGTCGTTCTCTTACCTGTAAGCGTTTGCAGATGCGGTGCCTGTGAATGCTTACGTCCTGTCAATAATTCTTGTTCGCGTATGCCAGCCAGCCGCCTGCCATGACTAGATCTTTGTCAAAGGAGTTGAGGAAAAATTCAAACGATTCCTCCCTGTCGCCTTTTGCCGTGATCGTGGACTGATCTACGTCAACCGAGATATCCACCTGATCTCCCAGGCTAATAATCCTGTCAATCGCATCTTTAGGCAGTTCGATGGCTATCATTCCGCAGTTGAACATGTTCTGCCTGAAGATTCTTGCAAAACTTTCAGCTACCACCACGTTGATGTCATTGACCTCAAGGACCCATACAGCATGCTCCCGTGAGGATCCGCATCCGAAATTTGCCCTTGTGACAATGACCCCGGCCTGCTTAAGTGATTCCGAGTTGGGGTCAAAATCTTTGAGCGTCAAGTCTTCCAGTATAAAGGGTTTCAAATCTATCTTTGAATTTTCAGTAAGATACTTGGCAGGAATTATTTCATCAGTATTGATATCGTCCCGGTCCAGGAAAAGGGCCGGACCGCCGAATTGTTTCATGTTATTGCCCATAATTTCTCCTTAAAAAGCCTTCATCCTTCAGTCTTCAACCTATTCACCTCACGGCTCAAATATATTTCCTTGGGTCCGTGATGACGCCAGAAACCGCGGCAGCGGCGGCGGAAAGCGGGCTCATCAGGTGGACCATGCCGCCCTTGCCCATCCGGCCGTTGAAATTTCGGTTGGTTGTGGATGCACAGACCTCTCCCTCGGCCAGAACTCCGTTGCTCATTCCGAGACATGCTCCACACGTGGGGTTTGTCACGCAGAAACCGGCGTCCATGAATGTTTTGATCAGGCCTTCTAGAAGCGCCTGTTCGAAGACTTTAGGCGTGGCCGGGGAAAGTATGCCGCGCACATTATCGGCAATTTTACGTCCTGCCAGCACGCGGGCCGCTTCTCTCAAATCCTCGATACGGCCGTTGGTGCAGGAGCCGATATATACCTGGTCGACCTTGGCGCCTTCTAAGTCGGTTACGTCTTTCACTTCATCCGGCTTATAGCCGTACGTGACTTGGGGAACCATGTCCGACACGTCTATTACGAGTTCACTGGAATATTGGGCGTCAGGGTCTGAATGCCATTTCTTGAACTCTTCCTCGGCAGACTCGATCGAGTCATAATCATCCTTTATAAACGGCCACAGGTATTCCGCGGTTGTGCGGTCCGGCATGCAGATCCCGCAAGTCCCGCCCGCCTCTATAGCCATATTGCACAATGTCATTCGTGATTCCATGGACATCCGGCTGACTGTTGATCCGCAAAATTCCATCACCTGGTCAGTGGCGCCGTTTACAGTCAATCTCTTGATAATGTTTAAAATCACGTCTTTTGCCGAGACACCGTCCGGGAACGTTCCGTCGATCCGGATACGGAGAGTCCGGGGGGTTCTGAACGAGCAGACTCCTTTTAAAATGCCCACCTCCAGGTCCGTGGTTCCAACGCCGGCGGCAAAGGCGCCAAAGGCCCCGTGCGTGCACGTATGAGAATCACCCATGATGACGGTGTGGCCGGGCCGGATAAAACCTTTTTCCGGGAAAAGTGCATGGCAGACCCCGTTTGCGCCGATATCAAAGAAGTCCCTGATCCGGTGGCGCCTTGCCCAGTCTCTTAAAATTTTTGCCTGGGTGGCTGTCTTGGAATCCTTGGATGGCGTGACATGGTCGATTACAGCCTTAATCTTGTCCGGGTCAAAAACCCTGTCCATTCCCCTGGCCTTGAGATCGTTGATTGCGATCGGAGTTGTAATTTCGTGACACATGACAACGTCGATGTCCAATACAACGTTCTCCGAGGATGGGGATCCCCGGTGATGGGACTCAAATATCTTCTGTGCAATGGTTTTGCCCATGGTTGTTATTTCTCCACTAAGGGCTCGTTCAAAAGTAAATTTATTTTTGAGCGAACCCTAAGAATGTTCCTTTCTCTTTATTGCTGATTCCTGTGTTGACCTGAGTAACAAATATAGCGTATAATATATTATATATACAGCTACATGTGAATGTTTACAATAGATTCTAACGCACGGCCCAGGTTTACCGGATGAAAAAAAAGCAAGAAAACGGAAAGACCTCAATGAGATGCCAACCGGCATGTGCTGATCTTATTTATGACATTGTTAGAGCTGAGTATAAAAAATCCCCCCCACTTTTGAAATCCCTCTTTTCCGATGTTTCAGCGCTTTATTCCGGCAAGTGGCCTTCGCATGAAGCATGCCAGGTCGGTTATCACAATATTGAGCATGTCATGGATGTGGCCTTGGCCACGGCCAGAATGGCTGCCGGATGGAGCGGATTGGAGGGTCATTGCCGGTTTCCCCAAGACCTTCTCCTCTCAGGTATAGCGGCGGCATTGTTCCACGACGCCGGTTATATGAAGAATAAGGGGGATAATGAGGGAAACGGCGGCAAATACACCTTTTCTCATGTCCAAAGGAGTATGGAACTGGCCCGCTCATACCTGTCTGAAAAGGGCTGGCCTGAACGAGCCGTGACCCTGGTACCCCGCATGATCTCATTGACCGAATTTAATGAGGATGCTGAACTGGAAGGGGTGTTTGACGATGAACTCGAGGAAGTCATGGCCCGGATGGTGGCCACGGCCGACCTCGTTGCCCAGATGGCTGACGTGGATTACATCCGGCGGATACATGATCTTTTCAGTGAATTCAAAGAGGCCTATGAATTTGAATCACGTGAAGCCCTTGAAAAGAGAGGGATCAGGATTTTTCACTCAGCCCGGGAAATGATAAACGGCACAATGGATTTTTTTGAGGATTTTGTCTTGCCGCGGTTAAAGATGCTCGGACGTATGGATCAGTATCTGATCGCATTTTTTGGCCGTGGCCGGAATCCATATCTGGAAAACATTGCAGCCAATCTCTCCAGCCATCTCATGGATACCCGAGTTCAGGCGCAGCGTCTGGGAGAGATACTGGAAGGGCTGGGAGTAGTCACATCGGATCAGATCAACACGGCATTGAACCGGCAGAGGCGGCAGGCGCCTTCTAGCAATAAGCAAAAAACGGATCAGATTATACCTATTGGAAGCAGGCTCTTGAACTGGATAGAGAAACGGAATTCGAGTTCGTCCCTTGGCGACATCCTGATTGATATGAATGCCATTGATCCGGTGATCCTGCGCAGGGGACTTCTGACACAGATGCTGCCGCCTGCATTGACCAGGAAAATAAAAAAAGACGAGTTGTTTGTATTACTTCAAATATCGATGCTGCTCCAGAACAACCAGTATGATACATGGGTGTTTAATCAGATTCTGGAGATGACCAATGAGTTGCTGCAGTGTGAGGCCAGTTCGCTTTTTCTGGCCAGTGCGGATGTTTCGGAGATGATTGTAGCGGTTCCCACAGGCCCCAGGAAGGAGTCAGTGCTCGGCAAGTCCGTCCCTGTTGACATGGGCCTTTGCGGGTGGGTGTTTCGTCATGGTCAACCTGTAGTGGTGGCCGATATCCAGCTTGATGACCGTTTCAGCGATCAGATGGACCGGCAGATTGATTTTATGACTAAATCAATTCTGGCAATTCCCATTCAGATTAACGGAGAATGTGTCGGAGTCATTGAGGCGCTCAATAAAAAGAGCGGCGTATTTTCAAACCATGACATGAACCTGCTTGCCGTGTTGAGCGTGATGGTTTCCGGTTTCCTTGACTCGTTTTTGAGAATTACGGAGCATTCGAACTAAGCAGCAGACTCCCTTAAAAGTGTCTAATTATATCCCCATCCCGTCAATGTCATAGGTTCCGGGTTCAAGGTTCAAAAGTTCAAGGTTTAATTGATCGGAATTTTTCCTTATTCAACCCTGAACCCTGAACGTGGAACCTTGAACCGTAATCAACGGATCTTATCATGAAGACCATATCTCTTTTTTTTGTCTCTTTTCTGGTGTTGATTTCTTATGTTTCGCCGCTCATGGCCGCCCACGGAGTCAGTATCGACGGTCAGCTCAAATATGCTCCCGGGTTTGAACGGTTTGATTACGCATCAGAACATGCGGTAAAGGGCGGACATCTTGTCATGCACGGCCTGGGCAGTTTTGACAAGATGAATCCCATGACCCTTAAGGGCTTGGCGCCGGACGGGCTGAATGAGCTTGTATTCGAGACACTGGCCGTTGCAGGCCTGGATGAGGCGTTTGCAGAATACGGTCTTATTGCGCGGGATATCGCCCTTGCGCCGGACGGGCTCTCGGTCACATTCACGATCAACGAAAAGGCAAGGTTCTCTGACAACACTCCCGTCACACCTCACGATGTCAAGTTTTCTCTGGAAACGCTGAAAAGTGATGCGGCCCACCCTTTCTACCAGGCTTACTTCCACGATATAACCGGCGCTGAAGTGCTGGATGAGCACAGGGTCAGATTTTTGTTTGCAACAAAAAACCGGGAATTGCATATGGTTGCATGTCAGCTCCCTGTACTGTCTCAAAAATTTTATTCCGCCCACCCTTTTGATACCCCCTCCATGGCCTCGCCCATTGGTTCTGGGCCCTATATTGTTGACAGCGTTAATACGGGAAAATCGATTAATTACAGGCGGAATCCCGATTACTGGGCCAGGGATCTGAATGTGAGGCGGGGCATGTTTAATTTTGATTCCATTACCTTTAAATATTTTAAAGATCAGGTTATTTCCGTCGAGGCATTCAAGGCCCATGAATTTGATTTTATGTACATAAATATTGCCAAGCAGTGGGCGCGCGATCTCACGGGGGCTCGTTTTGATAATAAAGAGATTGTAAAAGAGGCCTTAGTGCACAGGAACAATGCCGGCATGCAGGGGTTTGCGTTTAATGTCCGGCGTCCCTTTTTCTCGGACAGGAGAGTCAGGAAGGCAGTGGCAATGGCCTTTGACTTTGAATGGGCCAATAAGGCGCTTTTTTTCGACCAGTACACCCGCTGCAACAGCTTTTTCAGCAATTCGGAACTGGCGGCGCGGACCACGCCTGATGCAGAGGAACTTAAGTTGCTGACTCCTTTCAGAGACCAACTACCCAAAGAGGTGTTCACCGAACCCATGGTTCCATTCTCTACAAAGCCGCCGGACAGCGTTAGAGGGAACTTGAAAAAGGCGAAAAAAATTCTTGCCGAGGCGGGCTGGACCGTGCGGGACGGCAGGTTGGTGAATAGTGACGGGACCCCTTTTGAATTCGAGATACTCCTTGGCTCTTCTTCCTTTGAGCGTGTGATGGCATCCTTTGCAAAAAATTTGGAAAAGCTGGGAATCAAGGTCGATTACCGGAGCATTGACTCTGCCCTTTATACCAGGCGGCTGGACAATTTTGATTTTGATATGACTGTCCAGGTCTTTGGCCAGTCCCAGTCGCCGGGAAATGAACAGAGAGATTACTGGCATTCGAGCAGCGCGGACCGGATCGGCTCCAGAAATATTATCGGGATAAAGGACCCGGTTGTGGATCAGCTTGTGGATAAAATTATTTACGCAAATACGAGGCAGGAGCTTGTCGTGGCCTGCCGGGCACTGGACAGGGTTCTTTGGTACGGTTATTATGTAGTGCCTAACTGGTACCTGGCCCGGCACAGGGTCGCATACTGGAATATATTCGAGCGCCCCCGCACACTTCCTCTGTATTACAATTATTTTCAGGCAGTTATGACATGGTGGATGAAGGGAGTGACTAATGATGAATGACTAGTGACTAGTGACTAGTCACTAATGGCGAGTGGAGTGAGCAGGTAATCATCATATTTGCTAATAATAACGAATTTGAGGGAGCGTATTATCTTTTTTCATATTGATCAATCATCTTAGCCCTGAAAGGGCGGTATTCGATAGCCCGGGGTCAGCGCGTAGCGCGCAGCCCCGGGTAGTGAAAGTGCCACAAACGATAAGCCCTGTAAGGGCGATATTAAAGATGCAGGCTCATATATCGACGCTCTATTTATATCGCCCTTACAGGGCTTGACAAGAGGTGATCTCTTTCCCAGGGTTCCGCTTCGCTACACCCTGGGCTATCGAATACCGCCCTTTCAGGGCTGGGATGAGAGAGAAAAAAACATCCGGAAACGGATACCGTTTCACCTGTACTTATTGAAAACTTACAGGAGTGATGAATGACGAGTGAAATGAGCAACTAAACATGGCTGCCTATATTCTGAGACGCATATTGCTTATGATTCCGACATTGTTCGGGATTATGCTGATCACTTTTACTGTGACCCAGTTTGTGCCTGGCGGGCCGGTTGAGCGGATGCTTGCCCTTATGCAGACCCATTCCTTTGGCGGGAGTGAAGTGGGAGTATCCACAACCTCTAATCTATACCAGGGCGCCAAGGGGATTGACGAGGAACGCCGTGAGCAGTTGAAGGAGTTGTACGGCTTTGATAAGCCGCCTGTTCAACGGTTTCTGATAATGATGAAGAACTACCTGCTATTTGATTTCGGAGAGAGTTACTATCATCATCAAAGCGTGGTCGATCTGGTGATCTCCAAACTTCCGGTGTCAATGTCTCTGGGATTGTGGACCTTTCTCATTGTTTACTGCACGTGTATTCCCTTGGGCATTTCAAAAGCAATGAACGACGGTTCCCGTTTTGACGTGATCACCACTTCGGCAATCCTCGTGGGGTATGCCATTCCCGGTTTTGTCCTGGCGATCCTTCTGGTCGTGCTCTTTGGAGGCGGCACCTTCCTTAATATCTTCCCTTTAAGGGGTCTGATTTCGGATAACTGGTCTGAAATGAGTATGATCGGAAAGATCCTCGATTATCTCTGGCACATGGTTCTTCCCATCATCTCAAGCACAGTGGGCAGTCTGGCGGTCATGACGCTTCTGACCAAGAACAGTTTTCTTGAGGAGATCCGTAAACAGTACGTGCTCACAGCCCGGGCCAAGGGGTTGTCTGAAAATCGAGTGCTTTACCGCCATGTTTTCCGAAATGCGATCATTCCGATTATTATCGGATTTCCAGGGTCGTTCATAGCCGCGTTTTTTACAGGCAGTCTGTTGATCGAGACGATCTTTTCACTGGACGGCATGGGGCTGTTGGCATATGAGTCCATATTGAACAGAGATTATCCGGTTGTGCTTGGCACGCTTTACTTTTTTACAATAATCGGTCTTGTCTCACGGTTGCTTGCAGACCTGAGCTATGTGATGGTGGATCCCCGTATTACATTTGAGAGTGTGGAGTGAAGTAGGTCGGGGGTCGGGCTTGGGGGTCAGCCTGAAAAAATGGTAAGAGTTCACCAGCGGCGCATCCGCACCACGGGTGAACTCTTACAAAACAGAGGTTGGGTTGAGGTACGATCATTGCGGAAAGTTGAACCCGCTCGGCATTTCCGGCATTTCCATGCCATCGGGAAGCTGGAATGGAAGACCAGAGGGCATCTCCTGCCCGCCTTTTGACCGCTGTTGCCTGTTCATTCCCCTTCCCATTCCCATTAATTCCATCATGTTGGACACCTTTGTGTAACCAGACGGGATTTCAAAGTGTTTTCCCGATGGGGCGCCTTTTTTGATGTTCCTGAGTTCGCTGATTGTGCCGTCTTCCGATTGTGTGCGAATCGGCATGGCCAATTTGTCCGATACCCAGAGGATCATCTTTGTAGACATATTCATGCCCATGACATTCATCGATGTGACCACTTCCTTTTTTGTGCATTTAAAGCCGTTGACCTTTTCTGTTCCCAGGACTCTTTCCCTGGTGGATGCGTTGGTTGATTTCGTAATCTGATCAAGTTCCTCTTCGTTGAAGAAGCTCTGCGTGTAGAGTCTATTGTCGGGATTCAGCATCCAGGTAATATTTTTGTCCTGGCGGTAAATCATGATCATTTTAGCGCCGCCCTGTTGGGACGTGTCTTGTTCCATGCGGAATTTGTCTTTTGCCATGTAAATTTTTCCCGCATTCAGCACTTTTCCGTTCGGATCAATCATGACCTGGTCGGCTGAAAATTGCATGATTTTGCCACCGAACAGTCCGAACGCGGATGATCCGCTTAATATCAACATGACTGCCGCAAGGCCCAAGATCAATCCGGATTTCCTTTTAACCAAGAAATTTCGCATTTTTTTCCTCCTTTTTTTGATGATAACGTTTCATCTTCCTATTCCAGTCGGGCAAAGTGGACTGTACTCATAAAGTCGTGCATGGAATAATTTTTTCATTCCCCAAAGGGGAAATGGCGTATAGCCGGTGTGCTTCAGCCACCGGTAACGGATAACCCAAACATATCAGTCCTGAAGGGACAGTGTTTTGAGGGAGGGGTCGGCCACGGGAAGGCGTCGTCCCTTCAGGACGATTCCCTGTATGCACCCCATACCGGTGGCTGAAGCACACCGGCTATACTCCCCCACCCCTACGGGGTCTTATCAATACAGTATTTGGGTAAAGGGCAGGCCTACCCTGTAAACGCTTATCAGGGAAAAAAACGGTCGAGTGCGGCTATGAGGTTTTCTTTTCCTTCACCTGTTTTAGAAGAAAAAAGGACGCGTTCCGACGGCCTTATATTAAGAGCCGCATCAAGACCCGCAACCTGTCTGTTCTGCTGATTCTTTTTAAGTTTATCCTTCTTTGTATATACCGGAAGCGATGGTATTCCTTTGTCCCTCAGCCAATCAATCAACTGCCGGTCCTGCTCCTTGAGGGAATGGCGCATATCGATAATTACAACCACGCAGCAAAGGACCTCTCTTGTTTCAAGATACGTGGTGATCAGGCCCAGCCATTCCTCTTTCATCTTCTTGGGCACCTTGGCATAGCCGTAGCCCGGCAGATCCACCAGATAAAGGCTCTGATCCACAAGGAAATAATTGAGGCTCCGGGTCTTTCCAGGTTTTGAGCTTACCTTTACAAGGCCTTTCCTGCCGACCAGCCTGTTAATCAGACTCGATTTTCCTACATTGGAACGTCCCGCAAAGGCAATTTCCGGGTATTCGGCAACAGGGAGCTGGGAGGGCGAAAAAACACTGGTCACAAAAGTTATATCGGAATAATTAATCATTTGTACTAAACAACCTTGTTCAGAGAATACTCAATTATCCCCTCAGCCCCTGATTTCAACAATCTGGGGATAAGGTCTCGCACATCGTACTCCGCTACCACCGTTTCAATGGAATACCATTCGGTTTGATAGAGATGGGCCACGGTTGGGGCATTCATGCTTGGGAGAAGGCCGGTCACTTCTTCCAGCCGATCCTTGGGCACGTTCATCTTAAGACCCACTTTTTTCTCAGCGTACAAAACTCCGTTAAGGAGCATGTTGATATTGTTGATCTTTTCACGTTTCCATGAATCATCGGCAGCGACCTTGTTTGCAATGAACTGGGTATTCGAGGTCATTAATTCATATATGATATTCAGGCCGTGGGCCCGGATAGTGGACTCCGTTTCCGTGACCTCGACAATCGCATCCGCAAGCCCTGACACGACCTTAGCTTCAGTGGCGCCCCAAGAAAATTCAATATCTACATTGATATTTTTCTCGGCAAAGAATCTCTTTGTATAGCCGACCAGTTCCGTGGAGATCTTCTTTCCTTCCAGATCTTCAAGACGTTTGATGTTGGAATTGCCGGGCACGGCTATTACCCACCTCGTGGGCTTTCTGCTCACCTTGGAATAGATCAGATCCGCGATCACCACCACATCGGACTTGTTTTCAAGTATCCAGTCCTTACCCGTTATACCCGCGTCAAGCACTCCCTGTTCCACGTAGCGCGACATCTCCTGAGGCCGGCAAATGGAGCAGACCATTTCAGGATCATCTACCTCGGGGAAATAATTTCTTGAAGAAATCCGTATGTTCCAGCCTGCCCTTTTAAAAAGCTCTATTGTCGCCTTTTCAAGACTTCCTTTAGGGATTCCCAGTCTCAACACATTCATTTTTTATACACCTCATCCGGATCAAATACCATCTCACCTATAATCTTTAATTTGCCACCCTCTACCCTACGAAAAAAACAACTTGGGTATCCCTTGTGGCAGGCAGCGCCGCCAAGCTGTTCCACCTTGAAAATCACCGTATCCTCATCGCAGTCCACTAAAATTTCCTTTATAATCTGAACATGTCCGGAAGATTCGCCTTTCAGCCAGAGCTTGTTGCGTGAACGGCTCCAATAATGGGCCTTTCCGGTTTCAAGAGTCTTGCGCCAGGCCTCCTCGTTAAAATAGGCCAGCATCAACACCTCGTTTGTCCTGTAATCCTGAGCAATAGCGGGTAATAACCCATTGCCCTTGTCAAATCTCAATTCTATCATATATCTCTCACTTAGACGAGCCTGACCATCTTCCCTTTCAGACCCGCCATCCTTGCCGGATAATTCCAATTCACCTGACATAAAATGGATCATGCAGGAGGTCCGGTATTTACAGTATTCATCCAGATGACGGCATCTGTTATTGTCAGAGTTCTTTTCTTGATATTTTT
This sequence comes from Pseudomonadota bacterium, assembly GCA_030635485.1. Classification (GTDB taxonomy): domain Bacteria; phylum Desulfobacterota; class Desulfobulbia; order Desulfobulbales; family DAOVYS01; genus DAOVYS01. Next base: position 10,872 of record DAOVYS010000009.1, read on the forward strand.
CGCAAATAAGTTCCATAACTCAACTTTGTCCGGATCAGCATAACTGACGATTGCTGAACGGAACCCGGCATTATGCCCTTACACCTGTTTTTTGTCAAGTCGCAAGCAAAGTCTGTCTTTAGGGTCCTCTCAAAAATAACTTCCCATTTTAGAGGGGCTACCGTAACTCATCTTACAACGATCCTCAGCCGTTGAAATCCTCAAAAGAGCGCTGCTATTTCTCCGGTTTCACCGACTGATGATCGTTGTAATCTAAATCACATTAGCCTGTACCTTGGCGTAAAAATCAACAAAGTACTTTTTTATAAAAACCAAACTTGATAATATATATTTTGTTTGTGTACCATGGTTACCGGATTCCGACATGGCAACTCCGGTTAACCGTAAATATTCAGCCAACCCTTTACCTAATAAAATCAATCGGGTAGGTCGAGTTAGCGAAGCGTAACCCGACAAAAATTTCTTAATACCAAAATGAAAAATCAGGTAAAACAGACCCCCCCCCCCGAATCGGACCTAACACCCAAACCTCAGGCAGAGACAATAAAACCAAATGAGTCTGATGAGTCAGGGTTTAAGGCGAGCGAAAATATTATCAGCAACTGTTTGATTTCACTTGAACAATTTACGGCCGCCACTCAAAAAATTCTTCACAACGACAAAGTTGTGCAATGGCAAAATGTACCTGCGCACAAATGCACTTCATTGTCAAAACAGCTCCATCTTCCCCAGGACCTTAACATATGCCGAAGACAATATCCCCAAATTGCGGTCAAAATCGAAGCTATGGTCCAGCAGTGGCAAAATGAGATAGGCAACCTGACAACAGACCTGGAACACAGCCCCATTACCCCGGAAACGGCATTTAAAAGGGCCAAAGAAATTGAACAGGGATGTGCAGCCATAGAACCGCTGACAAAGGCCATGGCCGGCCATGAAAAGGTCCTTGTCAAGGTTGACATATCTATTAGAAACATGCTGAACATGCAGGGGCTTCTGACTTTTGCAAAGTCCGCAAGCGGTCAGAAAAGCAGTGGCCTGGATGAGGCATTTCAGATCTACAGGCTCATGACAGACAACATTCACGAAAAGGGAGGCCAAAAGTCGATTGCAGACTATACCGAAGAAATCCTGGACATAGAAAAGAGACTCGCTTATATCGAGGCTAAAGGACTGCCCGAAATGGCGATAGAGGTGATTAACCACAATATACAGGATGTCCTTGCAGCGTCAAAAAATGTCAGAAAATACCTTGATCACGCTACTCACAGACTGGCGGATGAATATAACTATATTTGCAAAATCCAGAAAGGTCTGATGTCAATTAAAGAAAATCCGATCGTTGAAATAATCAAGATACTGGACAAGGTTACAGATAAACTGACAGCATCTCTGATGCGACTTTTCTTTAAAGCCAATGTCTTAAATGAACTCAAAAATATCCCGGACATTATCGAGGATCTGCACATCGTTCATCTGGCGATCAAACGGGACTTTATTGAAAAGTTTACCGCCACCATACACCAGGGAAATTCATCCATTAATCCGGCTACCGTATCTGTTGAACTGACAGATAATTTTTTCAGCGGGATGAGCGGCATGGTAAGAATTTTCCGTCTATTCTATGTTTCCATGAAAGGAAGCCCAGGGGTGACGGAAGAGGCGCTCCAGCAGCAACTGGAGTCCTTTCTCAATTCTTGCTCAACAATATACGGAAACAAGCCGGCTGATGTCGAAAAGGTGTCTGCTGCTATTTCCAGCTATCTGTCGGATTACGAGAAGCCGTTCCCCTTTGAAATTCTCTTCCGGGTTTTCAAAAAGGCCATGGGTGTTTATACGGGACGGCTTGAAAGCTACTTCAATGGATTCAGGATTGAAAATGTGGAATTTCTTCGACCTGAAACCCAATCCGATGCAAAATCTTCTCACGCCATTCCGTCCACACTCGGCAAACTGATAGTCGTTATTAAAACAAAGGCCCAGCTTATGCTCACCGAAATGCAAGGCTGAAATCCAAAATTAAGAATCCGGCATATTAAAAACGGCTGGTTTGTCTTGACTCCCTCTTTGACATTTCTTATTGTAGCGATAAAATTCTATAAAGGGCAAATGGTGTTAAAAATTAATCCATTTTCAGTACATATATAATCAATAAGGAGCAGCAACAGATGGAAAAGGCACAATTTGGTGATATCGTTACAGTAGTCTATGACGGAGTCCTCAACGACGGCAACATTTTTGATTCCTCGGACGACTCGGGTCCTCTCGAATTTCAAATCGGCAGCAAGAGTGTACTGCCCGGCTTTGAGGATGCGATTCTTGACATGACAGAGGGAGAGACAAGAACGATCCAACTCCCACACGAAGAAGCCTATGGAGCAAAAAACGAGGAGTTGACCCAAACGGTTGACAGAAAAAATTTGAGCACTGATATTGACCCGAAACCTGGGATGGTACTAGGCCTGACCATGGAAAAGGACGGGACCAGCCACCAGGTACCTGCCACAATCACCCAAGTCACCGATGATCACATCACTGTGGATTACAACCATCCCCTTGCAGGCCAGGACCTAATCTTTCATGTCACGCTTCAATCTATAAAACCCGCACCGTCGGCAGACAACAATGCATAAGCACCAACCTCAAACGACTCCTCATGTTCCACGCCGGGATGTGGCTGCACCGGATGCGGCTCATAAAGAGTGAACGTAAGCGATCAATCAGTGAGCCCTGAAAGGGCGGTATTCGATAGCCCAGGGTACAGCGAAGCGGAACCCTGGGTAAAGGAGATCACCTCTTGTCAAGCCCTGAAAGGGCGATATAAAACGAGCGTCGATGTATATGGCCCGCATCTTTATATCGCCCTTACAGTGCTTGATTTTTGGTTATTCCGAACCCCAGGGCGTTGCCCTGGGCTATGGGATAACGCCCTTTCAGGGCTTAAGATGAGAGAGGAAAAAAAGGTCATCCGGAACGGATACCGTTTCACATGCAGTTATTGAAGTGCTACTCTGCAAGTAGTTCGCAAACAATCTAAGCTGTTACGCATAAAATCGTTCAATGGAAATAAATTCCAAACACCCCGAAAAAGTCGAAACCGTATTGTCAATTGCCGGCTCCGACCCATCGGGTGGCGCGGGAATTCAGGCGGACCTGAAGACGTTTGTTTCCATAGGAGTATACGGGGCTGCGGCAATCACCTGCCTGACGGCCCAGAACACTCGCGGAGTCTCCGCATATCTTCCCGTGGATCCCTACTTTGTACGAAAGCAGGTTGAACTCGTGCTACAGGACCTGTTCGTCACCCACATAAAAATCGGAATGACCGGAACAGAGGAGATTATCAAGGTGATTGGCGATCTCCTTGCCGATTTTAAGGGCGAGGTAATCTGCGATCCCGTAATCAGGGCATCTGATGGGCATGCGCTTCTGGAAAAAGAGAGCGTGGTCTGCCTCTGCGATCACATCATCAACCGTGCAACGGTTCTCACACCTAATCTGGCCGAACTCAGGATAATAACCGGTAAAGCGTGCACGGATCCGAACGAGGCCGTACAGGCGGGCATTGCACTCTTTGACAGGTTTAAAGGCCTGAGGGCGGTTGTGATAAAAGGCGGGCATTTGGAGGAAGAGACGGAAACCGTGACCGATCATCTGCTGGCCCGGGAAGGTGAATCAGGAAATATCATCACTAAAACAGCATCACACAAACGGGTCCGTACGGAAAACACACACGGAACAGGCTGCACATTTGCGTCAGCCTTTGCCGCCTTTCATATGCTTAAAGGGGAATATGAACAGGCCTTTTTAAATGCGGTAAATTTTGTGGACAGGCTCGTAAATAAAAGCGCATCATTAAAATTCGGGACCGGTTGCGGACCTCTTGCACATCACTTGTAAACGGCTACAGATATGGCATCTGATAAACGGTCATAGTCTCCTCCTATACCGGTCGCCCTGATCACGTGCAAATGCGCCGCCTGTGACCGTTTATCACATCATCCTTACTCTTCCGCAATCCGGGCAAATCCATGTAGGGCCGTTGGACATCCCCCACTTATTTTCCTCAAAACACTCAGGGCAGATCTGGAAACCGCACGGGCAGTTCCAGCAGAATGGAAGCGTCCGTGCGCAACAATGGCACTGATAATCTTTACCGCCCCGTCTTCTGCGTGAATAAAATCTTTGTTTTTTTTCTGTCGACACCTCTGGTCTCTCCCGTTCTCAATTAACACTTGATAGTCTCGTAAAAAGTCGGGACTTGCAACCAGATGGCTAAGCATAAAAGTTCGATATGCAAGGCGTAGTGTTTTTTACAGGGACTCGACAATACATATTGGTATGTCGAGTCCCTGTAAAAAACACTACAACGCAGTAGATCGGACTTTTTGCGACGCCATCACCTCTTCAACTCCTCTGAAAGCCAATTCAGATAGCCCTCTCCTCCTGCGAGAATCGGTATTGCCAGAATCTCGGGCACATCATATGGATGTGCCTCCGTTAATACGGCTTTAAGCTCGGGACAAAGGTCCGTAGGGGTCTTGATGATCACCTGATACTCCCCTGCCGTATCAATCTTTCCATCCCACCGAACATAACTGGTTACAGGAGCAACGATCTGTACACATGCGGCCAGTCTCCGTTTCACCAGGAGTTCAGCGATCTTTTTGGCATCATCTTCATTTTCCACGGTCGTGACGATCTGTATATATTCGGTCATAATGGTCTCCCAAGGGAGATTTAACACAGTCAATCGTTCAACACAACCTAATCCCGCATAACCGGAAGCTGAAGGTTGCTGCAATTCATACAGCCTTATTGACAAACACCAATTGAATGGTAATATTCGAAAAATGCAAAAAACGAAAAACAGATCTTCAAATTCAGACCCAACAAGCCTCTTAGCGATCGATGTTGGAAACAGCCATACTGTAATCGGAATATTTTTCAAAGACAAACTGCGATCCCAATGGCATATAAAAACCGACCGCGATATGACCGCGGATGAACTGGCCGGCATGTGTCACACTCTCTTCTTAATGGAGGGACTGGGATTACACGACATCAGCAACGCCGTGATTGCCAGTGTGGTGCCGTCCATGGAATCGGAATGGGCGGCCTTTTCCAGAAAACACCTTGAAATTACGCCGCTCCTTATTAGTGGAACAGACCTTGAAACCGGAATACAAATCAAGACGGATCATCCCGAAGAAGTAGGCGCCGACCGCATAGCAAACGCTGTTGCAGCATATCATCACCATGGCACCGCCCTGATCGTTGTTGATTTCGGAACTGCAATCACGTTTGACTGCATTTCCGCAAAGGGTGAATATCTGGGTGGGGCCATTGCGCCGGGACTCGGCATTTCTATGGACGCGCTTTTTGAACGGACCGCGAAACTTCCCAGAGTGAATATCTCCGAACCTCCGGAAGGTCCGATCGGCACCAATACCATTACTGCCATAAAATCGGGTTTCCTGTTCGGATTCGGAGGACTCGTGGAAGGGTTGGTAAAACGGATAAAAAAGGAATTTGAACCTGAAACACCCAAGGTCATCGCCACAGGCGGCATGGCGGCCATTGTAGCGCCCTATGCGGAATCCATTGAATCCGTTGAACCCGAACTCACCCTGGAAGGGTTACGTCTGCTACATGAAAAAAACAGATAATCCATTTTCTGATCCAATCCCGCCTCCACGCCTTGCAAAGGGCGACATTATCGGCATTGCGGCGCCTGCAGGCCCTATTGTAGAGGAAGATAATTTCAACAGAGGGGTCAGGCTGCTCCATGAAATGGGCTTTCTTACCAGGATCTCCCGAGGCCTGATGAAAAAAGAAGGCTACCTGGCCGGATCGGATTCCCACAGGATCACGGAATTTCACGATCTCTGGGCAGACAGGGAAGTAAAGGCCATTATTGCGGCCCGTGGCGGCTACGGCTCACTGCGTATGCTCTCCGGCCTGGACATGGACCTGATCCGACATCACCCCAAACCGTTTATCGGTTTCAGCGACGCAACCGTACTCCTTACCGCAATCCTGAAACATACGGGCATCTACACTTTTCACGGCCCAATGGTAACGACAATTGCCAAAGGAGACAGGGAATCAGCCCATGCATTCTTCAGGATGCTGACAAGGATCGAGCCTGACAGTATTAAGCCGGCAGGACTCGAAATCCTGGCACCTGGCCGGGCCCAGGGCCGTCTCATAGGAGGCAACCTGACCAGCCTGGTTCATATGTTGGCTACCGCCCACGAACTTACGTGGCAAAACTGCATCCTGTTTATCGAGGAGATAAATGAAACAGGCTACCGGGTCGACAGAATGCTTACACACCTTAAAGAGGCCGGCCGTCTGAATTCCATCACCGGTTTGATTCTGGGAAACTTTAAAGAGTGCGGGGACCCTGAAATTATCTGGAACCGGGTCATGGAACTGCTCGGCGAGCAAGGAATCCCGATATGGGCGAATTTTCCGGTCGGCCACGGCAACAGGAATTTGATACTGCCCCTTGGCATTAAGACAGAGATGGATTCGGCTAGCGGCACGCTCAATTTCCTTCAACCCCCTTTTTTACCGGCCTAATAACCCAGATAAACTGGAATTTTATAAAGGTCCTGGACTCTTTTCAGCACCCCCTTGCGGGTAGCGTATTTATCTTCTCTCATGTTGACCAATCATTTCAGCCCTGAAAGGGCGGTATTCGATAGCCCAGGGTGCAGCGAAGCGGAACCCTGGGTAAAGGAGATCACCTCTTGTCAAGCCCTGAAAGGGCGATATAAAACGAGCGTCGATGTATATGGCCCGCATCTTTATATCGCCCTTACAGGGCTTATCGTTTGTGGTATTTTCACTACCCGGGGCTGCGCGCTACGCGCTGACCCCGGGCTGTCGAATAACGCCCTTTCAGGGCTGATATGAGAGAGATAAAAAGATCATCCGTGATTTTTTAAAGTTTTTCGCACGTACCCAAATATTTACTCATCCTAGAACGGATACCGTTTCACCTTCCTTTATTGAAAAGTCACTAAATAATCCTTTTTTATCCAATCCTCATCAAATCCTAACAAAACGATGCTAAAATATCCCCATTCAAAAATACAAAATTCTGAATAGAGGTGTCAGTCTGGCAGGGTGGGCTGCGCCCACTATTTTGCTAAAACCCCACCACTGAAACCTACTATTTTAAGGAGGAGGAGATGAAAATCATTCAGGAGCTGTTCGGCCAATCTCCGTTCCACCCCCTGGTCGAGCATGCGAAAAAGGTCCATAAATGTGTGGACCAGATCAGGCCGCTCATAAACGCATTTATAAATCAAGATTACGAAACCATTGAAAAATTGCACAATCTGGTCTCAAAACTCGAATATGAGGCGGACCGGCTGAAACATAATATCCGCAACCAACTGCCCAGACGCTATTTTCTTCCAGTGGCGAGGAATGAAATCGATAATTTTTTAAAATGCCAGGACAAAATTGCCGACTGTGTGGAAGACTTTGCAGTTATTCTCACACTTCGGAAAACAAAAATCCACCCTGAGCTCAAGGAACAGTTCCTCGACTTTGTTGAGCAGATATTCCAGGTAACCGAGACGCTTCTAGTCGCGGCGGTTGAACTTCAGAACCTGGTCGAAGTCTCCTTTGTCGGCGCCGAGGCGGACATGGTAATGGAACTTATTTCAGGCCTGGGAGAAGAGGAATGGAAAGCCGACAAAATGGCGAGAAAACTTAGCATGAAAATATACAGCCTTGAGGATGAACTCGATCCGCTGACCATAATATTCTACGAAAAAATTCTCCACACACTGGGTGCGGTCGCCAACCATGCGGAAAACGCCGGAGACGTGCTTCGTATGATGCTGGTAAAATAAGAGGTAAATATTCGGCAGCACTCCAGGTGCGCCCAGAGGAAGAAAAACAAAAATGGATCTTGTTGTCATTGGCATCACGGCGGTCCTCGGATTATACATGGCATGGAATATCGGCGCTAATGATGTAGCCAACTCCATGGCCGATGCAGTTGGATCCGGGGCTCTTTCTATAAAAAATGCAGTAATTGCGGCAGGCATTTGTGAATTTGCCGGCGCGGTTCTGGTGGGCTCACATGTAACAAACACGGTTCGCAAGGGAATCGTCGACCCAGCCTTTATTGCAAATCTCCCAGGCATGATGGAAGGAGATGCAGCCGCACTCTTTGTCCTCGGAATGTCCGCGGCGTTGCTAGCTGCCGCCCTGTGGCTCAATGTCGCCTCTTTTGCCGGTATGCCTGTGTCCACAACCCATTCCATTGTCGGCGCAGTGGCCGGCTTTGGTATAATTGCCGCCGGATTCGGCGCGGTCAACTGGTCAAAGATGGGACAGATCGTGGCAAGCTGGTTTATTTCACCGGTAGCAGGGGCAATTATGGGGTATCTGATTTTCAAATTTATCAGTAAATTAATTCTTGGAAATCAAAGGCCTGCCCGGGCCGCAATATCGGTTATGCCGTTTATCGTCTTTTTATTGGCAACAACAGTGACGCTGGCAACCGTCCACAAGGGATTGAAGCACGTTATCAAGGGTATTGACTGGCTGACTGACACACACACAATAATTCTAGCGATTTCAATCGGTCTTGTTTCCGCATTTATTTCAAGAATATACGCTCACCGCAAATTAAAAGACAAAACCAGACTCTCCATATCCGAACAACTGAAACATGTGGAGAATGTATTTGTGCCGTTTGTTGTGATCAGTTCCTGCTCCGTTGCCTTTGCACACGGTTCCAATGATGTGGCAAATGCGATCGGTCCCCTTGCGGCAGTGGCCCATATCATCCGTACAGGGACGGTAGAGATGGAGGTGGGAGTTCCTCTATGGGTCCTGGTGCTGGGAGGAACCGGGATAATATTAGGTCTGGCCACTTACGGCCATCGCGTAATGATGACCGTGGGCACGAAAATTACTGAAATAACACCCTCCCGCGGTGTGGCAGCCGACATAGCCGCCACGATCACGGTGCTTGCCTGCACCAGGATGGCCCTTCCAATATCAACAACCCATACACTTGTCGGCGCAATAGTCGGTATCGGCCTGGCACGCGGCCTGTCGGGCATTAACACAAAAGTGGCCAAAAACATATTCACGTCATGGCTGATAACCGTTCCAATAGCCGCAATCATTTCAATCATACTCTTTATTGTCGGTCGCATCTTTTTGTTTGATATGATAAAAAAAATCATCATGTCCTAGTAAATATTCGGGTAACCCTTTTCGATATTGATCGGCGGCGTTGAATATCGAATTTGCATTTCATGTTTTCAGCATGGTTCCGACTGTAGGGGCAACCCTTGTGGTTGCCATGTCTGGATAGGGTACCCACAAGGGGTACCCCTACGGTTTTTCTATTAAAATATCACACAGGCAAGCCGAATATTTACATCAGCCGACAATCCAGACGGCAACCTTTTCAGACATGGCCAGAACCCTGTCGGAGACTCCCTTGAATATGCCCTTGTTAACATCACCCCCGCGGCGCCCCATAACTATGGTGCCCAAATCATCGATCAGGGCCTGACGGACAATCTGTTGAGCAGGTTCAAAGCCTGCCGTTGTTTCAAGCCTGTGTATTCTCTCTCTGGGAAACCCGTTTTCCGTAAGAATCTGCTCTGGGGCATGAAAAGGAAGATCAAACCGGCAGGCATGTTTATTACTCCATTCCTCCCCGAATTCATTGTGAAATTCAGTCGGATCGCAATCTTTACTACGGGCAAACAGGGCCTTTGAATGGAAAAGGGTTATCTCTGCATGTGGATTATCCTTGAGTATAAAAGAGAGATGATCCACGGCCTTTAGTGAATGGACCCTGCCATCCACCGGGACCATAAATTTCCTTGAATCGACCTTTCCGTCAATTACCCAGACAGGAATATCATGGCATTTTTCAAGCACTGTGGACGAAACGCTTCCCATGAACATCTCCCCGACCTTGCCAAGCCCTCTACGGCCTATAAGAACCGCGTCGACCTGTTCTTTTCGCGCCTCTCCCACGATCTCAGAGGCCACGCCTCCTGTTGTCATCTTCACATCCGAGGTTATCTGTTCAGGAGACACTCCTTGGTCAACCAGCTTCTGCACCATCTTTTTCGCATTTTTTTTCATTGCGAGCAGCCGCGCCCTGACATCCGGCCCCAACATATTCATCATCTCCTGCTCAGTCATCCAACTGACACCTGAAGGTTTGGAACTGCAGAACACAATGGACAGAAGATGAAATTTCACATCGTCGCTATCTGAAAAAAGCCGGCTGATATATGAAAGGCTGTGTCCGGAGTGGGTAGAGCCGTCAACAGGCACGAGTATGTTTCTTTCCATGATGATTTTCCTTGGAAGTTGATTAGTGTACGTCTGGAAATGGTATTTCCGGACGGAGGGGTCAGGGATCGGGATAACGGATTAATTTTTTTCTGTTGTTTTTGCTGACCCCTGATCCCCGATCTCCTGTTGTATCAACTCAAAATTTCTCCTGGCCGTCTCATCACCCTGACCAGCGGCCTTTTCATACCAGTATGCGGCCTTTTTTAGATCTTTTGTCACACCGTGACCGTTTTCAAACATTGTAGCCAGGCTGTTCTGGGCCGTCAACAGCCCCTGCTCCGCTGCCCTCTGGTACCAATAGGCAGCCTTGAGAGAATCCCTGTTTTCTTCCAGCACAACGAAAAACATGAAACCAAGGTTATTCTGGGCATCAGGATCGCCCTGTTCCGCGGCTTTTGTAAACCAGAATACCGCCTTTTCCAGGTCCTGTTCAACACCGCGGCCTTTGGAATACATTATGCCAAGCACATTCTGCGCAACCACCTGTCCATTTTCACCGGCCTTTTTATACCAGTAGGCTGCTTTTTCAAGGTCCCTCTCAATGCCCTGACCACTGGTATACATGATAGCCAGGTTGGCCTGTGCATGGACATGTCCTTTCCGTGCCGCCTGCTCATACCACCAAACCGCTTTCTCCGGATCTTTTTCAACACCCATGCCGCGCAGATACATAATGGCAAGGTTATTTTGCGCTGTCAACTGCCCTTGCCCTGCGGCCTTTTCATACCAGTAAACCGCCTTTTCAAGATCTCTTTTTACTCCATCGATCCCGGTGTGCATCAGTCCCAGATTGTTCTGTGCATCAGGATTTCCCTGCTCGGCAGCCTTTTCAAACCAGGACATCGCCTTTTCCAGATCCTGTTCAACCCCATCACCTTTCAAGTACATGAAACCAAGGTAATTCTGCGCAATATGGTCCCCTGCCTGTGCCTCTTTCAGATATCTGATCTGAATTTGCCCTGAAACGTCAGGATCACCTTTTTTATCCGGCAACGGTTCGACAGGTCCGATATCTTCAATACTTATCTCTTCCCTCTCTTTTTTGTCCGGTTTCAGGAGAGCCTTATCAAACTTGTCCAAAACAGCATCCTTGACCTCCGGCCTCGCAATAGACTCCTCTTTTCTCCTCTCGTTTTTTAGCCTGTAATATGCCTGCCGGCCCCTCCGGTATCCCTGATCAGCCGCCTTTTGATACCAGTAAGCCGCGGCATCGAGGTCCGGTTCCATGGTCACAAGACCGTTTTCATACATCATTCCGAGATAAAGCTGACCTTTGGTGTAGCCCCATTTTGCAGCTTTTTTGTAGAGCAAAAACGCCTCGTTCAGATCCTTTTCAACACCCAGGCCTCTCTCATACATCATGCCGAGATGTGTGATCCCACGAGCGTATTCCTGATCAGCCGCTTTTTGGTACCATTTAACAGCCTGTGCATAATCCTTTTCAACCCCCACACCGGTCTCATATAGTATTCCAAGATTGGTCTGTGCCCTTGCAAGCCCCTGGTCGGCAGCCTTTTTATACCAATAGGCCGCCTTTACAGAGTCCTTTTCCACTCCGTAGCCAAACTCGTACCTGGCCCCAAGCGCCCTCTGTCCCTTGGCATCCCCCTGATCAGCCGCCTTTTGGTACCAGAAAATGGCTTTTTTATAATCCCGGGAAATCCCCTTTCCTTCAAAATAGGCATGCCCCAGCTTGACCTGGGCCTCGGAGGATCCCTTCTCAGCCTGCGCGATCAATTCGTCCAGCTGCTGGCCGCAATATGCCTCAACACTGAATAAAAATAAAAGGCAAAACAGAGAAACAAAGATTTTCATGTAAGCTGTCTCACTTGTAACTATTCAGCGTGATGCCGAAATATAGCTATCATCTTCAATCCAATTCCACCCAGAAGTTACCTACCTTTCTATCCTTATAAAGCGCGATCACAGGATAGACTTTCCCCTTTTTGTTTATCGAATAACGGCGCCACAGATCCTGGCCTGTATAGATTGGATAATTGAGGTCATTGCCGTCGTTTTTGGCCTTTGGCGGCGCAAACCCCTTGAAATTAACAATAACATCGTTATCCAGCGTGGCAATGTTGGTTCTGACGTCCCGCAGAATCAGACGGGCACCTCTTTTTACGGTCAGGGTCTCTCCGTCATCAATTGATACTATCTTATTATCCACATTGATAATCAATTTTTCAACCCTGAGCAAATCTTCCGGAATAAATTCTTTTTCTTCCTGTTTTTGCCCCTTTTTCGTCTTTTTCTTTTTCAGAGACACTCTAGAGCCGCTGGTTTTGATATCCACCCAACCGCACTGCTTGGCGTCCTTTCGGACAACCACTCTTGTGGACGCTGAAATCCTGAACGGCGTATTGGTATCATTTTTCGTGCCAAGGCCGATTATATCGGCAACCAGACCCCGTTCATAATTGGCCACAATATCCGTAACCACAATCTCATCCCCCGCATCGATCTTCAGTTCCGAACCAGAGGGCATGGCAAAGGCGGGACCGGTGTTCACCTTGATAAGCAGATAATTAAGCTCAGGCTCATGGACAATTACACCAGGGCTGTCCAGCACAATTCCCAACTCCTCCATAAAGGCGTTGACCACCATTTTCTGTAGCCTTACCTTGGTCTCAATAGACCTTATCGATTTCGAGGTTTCAATTCCATAAGCCGGGATATGGGCCTGGGTGAGCGCATAAAATGTGGCTGACCTCCTCTGCTCCTTATGCAGCGAATCAGAAGAAAAGGTGTCATGGTTGTTTGGTCTGAACTTATACCTCTTTTTTTCGATCTGGGAATTAGCCTTCTCAACCACTCTTACCGCAACATCGCCCAGATGGATGGCCTTCTCCGTGTCGGTTGTTTCATATACATCCGTATCGTAGATGATCGACTGCCCAAACCGTTTCGGATTTTCAATATCACTGATCCAGTTAGGTGAATAATACCCTGATCCTTCGTGCAGATTGATCAGGCAGTCGCTTTCAGCAATCAGGTGTTTTAAAATCGTTACAATCTCCTGTTCCAGACTGTTTCTCCTTTCACCCTTTTCATAGGGACCGAATTTCCGGTTCATGTCACCGGTCAATCCCTCCCTCTGGTTCAGAAGGATTGAATAAAAGTTGGCCCTTGGAACAACGATGAGATTGCCCTTTTTCAATGTAATGCCCGCATAGAGGTCAGCTGTCAGATAACCACCCGGTTCATCACCCTGAATCCCGCCGATGATCATGATGGTCCTGCCGGGTTGTTCACCAAAAATACGGTATACATTGAGTTCATGATCCGTGTTGGGCAGAAACACTTCATGGCGGCTTTTTTTTGCAGTCGCCTGATTGGTCAGACCCATCAAAAGCAAAATCACAGCCACAACAGTTAATCTTCGAATTATGATACTATTATTCATCTTTATCCCTTCTTCCAGACCTCGTAAAAAGTCCATCGTACCGAATTAGATGGCTAAGTAAAAAGTTCGATATACAAGGAGTAGTAATTTTTCAGGTACGAGGCCATACATGTGGTATGCCT
>DAOVYS010000060.1 GCA_030635485.1 Pseudomonadota bacterium
GACGACAGGAAAAAGATAAAAAACACGAAGTGTAACAAGACAACCACCGGCGCCCTGCTTATTCGCAACTCATGGGGCATAGAATGGGGAGACCAGGGCTACGGGTGGCTACCCTACAACTATGTGATAAGTAAACTGGCCTTGGACTTCTGGTCATTGCTGCGCATGGAGTGGATCGACACAAAGCAGTTCGGCATCTGACGGAAAAAGGGCACCTTAGGGGGGGAATCTTGGGGACAAATCTATATTTATCTGTCAAGGAACTATAAAAAAAAATTATGTAAATTCCAATAAGTGCCGATAATCAGGTTGAAAGAACCCTAAGAGTAGATTCTTATGAAAATATTTGTCAAGGAAACATCAGCCTCATCGGAGAGGAAAAAAAGACCGGTTGTTGCCATACGGCGGAAGGTCGAGAGGCGTAAGAAAGCCCGGGACCGACGCAATTACGGCAATAATGGATTGATCGTAAGTCTTTCCACTCGTTTAGGCAAGAGGCGAAAAAAGGAACGTCGCGAGAACGTCGGGGACCGACGTACGGCTCGTGACCCCAATGATGTGGTTGAATTCTCCACCAATAACCATGCGACCGTTGATTCCGGCAAAAAAGAGGAGAGCGGGGCTGCATCCGATCATATCGATTCTCTCGATTCCACTGAAAGTGGACTTCATATCCACGTATCTGTTTAGACCCTTTGTCCGAAACATTCACACAAAAGCGTGTATGTTGTAAGCAGCTTATTCAAAGCAACATAGTGAATTTTCAACGGTAGAGGGTCTTATACCCCTCAAGGGGGTACTGAAAAGAGTCCAGCTTCCCGCTGGGCTAGATTTTTTTATCTATTGAATTTCACTGACGCTTCCCCCTTGATCCACTCGTAAAAAGTCCTTATAGTGTTGTCTTTTCTCCCTGTGTCCGAAATGATATATGAAACTCATTTAACTTTTTTGCAAGATCATCAAACTTACTAGGAAAATAGATTATGGGACTTAATTGTGGGCTGGTGGGGCTTCCGAGTTGCGGCAAGACCACTATTTACAATGCTGTTACTGCCGCCGGGGCCGAAAGTTTTGGCGGTTCCGAGGTGAATTGTGCAGTGGTCAAGATGCCTGACCCCCGCATACAACCTCTGGTTGATATGTACAAAGCTCCTAAAGTCGTGCCTGTTACGCTGGAAGTCGTGGACATTCCGGGGCTTAAATCAGGCTCTACTGCTAATGAAGGGCGCGGTACAAAGCTTCTCGGGCATGTCAAGGAAGTTGACGCGTTACTTCATGTGGTGCGGTGTTTTGAAGACGACAATCTACCGTTTGAATACGATACCATTGATCCGGCCCGGGATGTTGAAACGGTTGACCTGGAATTGATGGTTGCTGACAGCCAGACCTTGGCCAATAAGATCAAGCGTTTATCTAAAAAGGTGAAGGGCAATAAGGAACTGGCAGGGGAGCTGGCGGATTGTGAAAAGGTGCAAGCGGGTCTGGATAATGGAGTTCCGGCACGCAGGCAGAATCTTACCGATCATGAGTTGAAAAGCATATATGAGTGCCATCTGGTTTCACGGAAACCTGTGCTCTATATTGCCAATATCGGATCTATGGATGACATTGATAATAAACATGTCAAGGCCCTGCAGACAATTGCAAAAGAGGAAGGCGCCTCAATGCTTGCTGTCAGCGGCAGGGACGAGGCAGAGATAAGTCAGCTCGATCCCGAGGATCGGCAGGAGTTTCTTGATGAGCTCGGTCTTAAGGAATCATCCATGGAACGGCTGCTTCGCACGGCATATGGGATGCTGGGCCTGGTGAATTTTTTTACAGCCGGTGAAACGGAGGTCCATGTCTGGACATGCCGTAAAGGGGATCCTGCTCCGGTTGCGGCAGGGCGCATCCATACGGATATGGAAACGGGTTTTATCCGGATGGAGGTCATCAGGTATGAGGATCTTATTGAATTGGGAAGTGAGCAGGCTGTTGTGAAAGCCGGAAAACAGCGTATTGAGGGAAGGACCTATGAAGTGAAAGACGGTGACATAATAGTTGTGCGTTTTAACGCGTCGAAATAATTTTTTTCCGCCCGGAGAAATCAGTCCGTTTACATTTCGTCCGATCTTTTTATTTCGTCGCGGTTTTGTTCAAGGATTTCCTGCACCATGACGTCGAACTCTTCCGGTGTCTTATCTACATAAATTGAGGACTTGGACAGTATCTCCCTTACCTCATTTTCCGTGTAGAGTTTTTTTTTGAAACTTTTTTCCATTATATTTGACACCTTGTTTCGGCCAAACTTTAATTGGAGGCGGCGACCGGAGTCGAACCGGTGAATAACGGTTTTGCAGACCGCTGCCTTAGCCACTTGGCTACGCCGCCCTCAGCCAAAAAACTGAGCAATCTTAAACCCTGATAAGATTTTTGACAAGGACAAAAAAGAAGAAAAAACAGATTATTGTAAATTGGTCTGAAATAGGGCGGTGAGACAGGCTTGATTTTTAGTAACCGGTTCATCAGGGGTACGAACTTACGGCCCCCCGGCGCATGTAAGCGTTTACCAGTGTCCCAGGCTTATGTGCGCCTTTTTTAGTTGCGGTGACATGGTTTGGGATGTACACTTTTTATTTTGGACAGTATTTAAATATTTAGGAGCCGTTACGAAATAACTAGACCATTTCAAACTGTTTCGTTACGGCTCCTTATGCCGTTTTTGACATTCATATGGCCATCTTTTTTTACAGCGGCTTAGCCGTCAATATCCTTGTTTCGGCGGCTTGTAACTGCTACTAACTGAAGATCATGACACTTACACTTAACTCACTTACAGACCAAAACCGGACGTCTCTGGCCGAACTGGAAGGCGAACTCGGATATAAATTCAAACAGCGGACTCATTTGCAGAAGGCGTTGCTTCACAAATCCTATGCGTATGAACAGGGCAGATCGCTTGGTTTGAATAATGAGACGCTGGAATTTCTCGGAGACGCTGTGCTGGGGCTTGCTGTGGGGCATATGCTGTTGGAGCGTTTTCCAGAGATGAACGAAGGAGAACTGACCAAACTGAGGTCCGGTCTGGTCAAGGAAGGACATTTGGCTGTCATGGCTAAAGCTATTGGACTCGGTAAATATCTTTTGCTCGGCAAGGGTGAGGACGCATCCCATGGTCGGGAAAAGTCGTCCATTCTTGCGTGTACGTATGAGGCTGTCGTGGGGGCTGTTTTTTTGGACGGTGGATACGAGGCATCAAATGATTTTGTTGAGAGACACTTCGTTTCCCGGATTGCCGAGCAGAAGGTGGCAATGTATTTTTCCGATTTCAAAAGCAGGTTGCAGGAGGTATTTCAGGAGAAGTACAATCAGGCGCCGGTCTATGAAGTTGAGAATGAAGAAGGCCCTGATCACGATAAGGTCTTCACGGTTTGTGTTAATTTCCGCGGTAAAGCGTTGGCTCGTGGAACTGCCGGGAGCAAGAAAGAGGCCGAACAAAAGGCGGCCGCTGCAACTCTGCAGAATCTTTCCGTTTTGGATGTCTGACTTTCACCGTAATCGATCATACAGGGTATATGTAGTAAGAATTAATAAAATCTGGTGACCACTTACCTTCCTCTATTATGCCTCCATTTGTCATTCCACTTTTTATCGCACATCAGGGGTGTCCGCACCGCTGTATTTTTTGCAACCAGCACGTTATCGCAGGTCGAGCCGGCAATAGGGGCCTGCGGATTACGGCAGGTGATGTTGAAAAAGAGATAATCGAACGACTGGCATGGCCTAGAAAATTTCCGCAAAGCGAGGTTCAGGTCGCTTTTTACGGGGGCAGTTTTACAGGGCTGTCCGAGGAGAGACAGGAGGAGCTGCTTGGCGCTGTTCGGCCTTTTCTGGACCGAGGCGAGGTGAAAACTGTCAGACTTTCCACGAGGCCGGATTATGTGAATCATAAAACCCCGGCCTTTTTGCGAGACAGGGGCGTGGGGATTGTCGAACTCGGGGTCCAGTCAATGGATTCTGTGGTGCTTGCAAAAAGTCTGAGAGGGCACACGGATGACCATGTTGAGTCAGCCTTTGATTTTTTAAAGCGGGCCGGTTTGAAAGTCGGGGGGCAGCTGATGATAGGGCTGCCCGGCGAGACAACGGCAGGTCTTATAGCCGGAGCCCGTCGTCTTGCAAGCCTGAAACCCGATTTTATAAGAATATATCCGACCCTGGTCGTCAGGGACAGCGGGCTGGCAACTCTTTATGGTGCGGGAAAATACAGACCGCTTTCCTTGAACAGGGCTGTGGCTCTGGCTGCCCGATTAAAGAAGATCTTTGATCGGCGCGGGATCAGAATTGTGCGAATGGGGCTTCAGACTTCCTCTTCTCTTGAGGAGAACCTTGTCGCTGGCCCGTATCATCCCTCATTCGGAGAACTGGTTCTTTCCCGAATGATGTTTAAAAAGATGCGAAAGGTTTTGTCCGTTACACACGGGACCGGGAAAAGAGAAATCTCTGTTTCCGCGGTAGATGAATCTCTTTTAAGAGGACAGGGAAACATGAATCTCAAGCGTCTGTATTTTCTTGGACTTATGGATGATATCAGGATAGTGTTTGATCCGGAACAGCCGCGCAATACGCTTAGAACTGTGAAGTGTGAAGGGTGAAAAAAATGGATTCTTTGAGGTTGATTGCCGAGAGAAAGATTGCAAAGGCCATCAAGGATGGTACTCTAAACATCGAGGGATGGAAAGGCAGACCCCTGCCTGTGCGGGATGATCACCTGGTTCCGGAAGATCTCAAGATGGCGTACAAAATCCTTAAAAACTCCGGTTTTCTGCCTCCTGAGATCGAGGCGAAAAAAGAAATCCACAAGCTTGAGGAAATGATTGCTCAGACCGAGGATGAGCATGTGCGGATAAAGCAGATCAAAAAACTTAATTTTTTGCTTATCAAACTGAACTGTCAAAGAAATCAGTCGGTAAATCTGGAAGAACACGGAGACTATCAGAGAAAAGTGGTGGAGAAGATAACGGTTAAGCGGCCGTAACTGTTCACCATGGGTACGAATTTACGGGATCTCCCCCGGCATGTTGTAAGCGTTTACCAGTGCTCCAGCTGTGCGTGATCAGGGCGAGTGACTATAGCCCACCCTATGTCGCTTGCCCTGAGCGCGTGCAGATGGGGTGCTGGTGAGCGCTTACAACATGCCGGGTTAGTTTTCCGCCCTTAGAAAGACCCTGATGGGCGCCGGATATCCCTCCACTGTGCGGGATTTATCTAGAGGATCAATGAAGTCTTCAAAGGATTCATACTGCATCCAGTCCGTACGCCGCTGTTCAAGGCTGTTCATCGGATGAGCGCAGAAGATCTCCACGTTTTTAAAGCCTGTCCTTATCATCCAGTTTTTCAGGCAGGCCGCGGTCGGCACAAAATAGGTGCCGGGCGCTTTTGCATACCGTTTTTCAGGGAACAGGGCCACCGGATCATCTCCCGGTATAGCCTGGGATTCAACAATGATGGAGCCGCCGGCCCGCATTGCCTTTCTGATATCCTTAAGTACATCAACCGGTGATGCCCGGTGATAGATAATCCCCATCAAAAAGACCACGTCAAAGACGTCTTCAAAGAGTCCGATCTGTTCAACTCCCAGTAGTTCCATCTTCAAAGTGTCTATTCCGGCAAAGTTGTTCAAGGTTTTGAATGTGAAGTAATGTTGGAGATACGGGTCAAAGCCCATAACCCATCTGGGCTTATGGTGGGCCATTCGGAACATGTAGTATCCGTTGTTGCAGCCTATGTCGGCCACGATTTTATCTTTGAGGTCCGGCAGATTCGGAAGCACCCTGTTCCACTTCCGTTCGCTGCGCCATTCCGCGTTGATATCTATTCCAAATACGTTGAACGGTCCCTTTCTCCATGGCATGAAAGCGCGCAGGGCTTTAAGTACTTTTCCCCGTTCCTCTTTCGTGATTTCCTCCTTGCGCCCGATGATTACCACGTCACCTGAGACATCCACAAAATCAGCGTGAATGTGGTTCACCGATTTAGAGGGTTCTCTGAAACGAACCACTCCCTTTTGGTCGGTTTCGAGTTGACAGCGGCTCTTTTCAATTGCACGCCGGATTTCGTCTTTCCGTCCGGCCCGGATTTCATTTAAGATGTCGAGCATGGTATTGATTCTAACATGCTGAAAAAACAGCACGTTTAACGTGAAGAAACATTGACTTTTTGGTATGATGTGGTTAATCAAAAATATAATACCACAACTTTTTGGTGTGATCTAACAGTTTGTAATTAAACAAAAAAATTAATCTCTCTTATTACAATAGAATTTAGATGAAAGAACGGCTAGACAAATTGCTTCCGGCCAGAAACCTTGCGTCTTCAAGACAAAAGGCCCAAGCCATGATTGTCGCGGGGCAGGTCTTTGTGAATGGCCAACTCGCTGATAAGGTCGGCACCACGTTTCCCATGGATTGCCGGATTGAAGTTAAGGGGAAATCGTGTCCCTACGTCAGCAGAGGCGGTCTTAAGCTGGAAAAGGGGCTTGAATTCTTTAAAATAAAACCGGCCGGCTACATATGCGCGGACATCGGGGCATCCACGGGTGGTTTTACAGACTGCCTGCTACAGAACGGCGCAGCAAAGGTCTATTCGATTGATGTCGGATACGGACAGTTTGATTGGAAACTGCGCCAGGATTCACGGGTTGTAGTGATGGAACGGACAAACGCCCGTTATCTGGCACCGGGCGACATTGATGAACCTCTTGATCTGGCGGTCATTGACGCAGCCTTTATATCTCTTAAATTGCTCATTCCCCCTCTGTTGGCCTTTTTTGTCGATCAGGTCTCTATTATTGCTCTTATCAAACCGCAATTCGAGGCAGGCAGAGACAGGGTGGGAAAAGGAGGCGTGGTCAAAGACCCGGATGTGCATAAAGAAGTTGTCAGGGATGTCTTAAGTTTTGCAAAGGCTCAGGGGCTCAAAAGCAGAGGGGTCACCTCATCTCCCATCCTGGGGCCGAAGGGCAACAAGGAATTTCTCGTTCATTTGATATCCGGGTAGTGTCCGTCCAGAAATGAGAATTTTTGTTCGAGATCAAGGAACAGTGAAAAAGGAAAAGCACCCATTCGGGTATAAACTCCGCATATTGGGCATATGTGAGCATTTTTTTTTCGCTGTGACGCAGAGATCGGGCAAAAAGGCCATTTCTGGATGGGCACTAGCTAATCCACTTCAAAATCCACTTCACCCTCAACGGAATATGTCTTGCCGTTCCAATCAAAATCGTCCTGCTGCCAGTGGGCCAGCTTTTCCTTGGCATACTGCGTGACAAGGCCTGATTCCACTACCAGATCACAGAGGTCGCTGTCCAGATGTCCATCCTTTACCATGAACCCGAGGATGCGCATGGATTCAGATAGGGTCTTCCCGGGTCTGTAGGGCCTGTCTACTGCAATCAGTGCCTCAAATATGTCTGCCACGGCCAGTATCCTGGCTGCAAAAGGGATTTTGTCTCCTTTCAACCCTTTAGGATAGCCGCTTCCGTCCAATTTTTCATGATGCATGCCCGCGAACAAGGGGACATTGTGAAGTTTTTTGGGAAAGGGCAGCCGGCCCAGCATCTTGCTGGTAACAGAGACATGATTGTTAATGATCTCTCTTTCCTCGTCTGTAAGCGTCCCTTTGCGGATCATGAGATTTTTCGCCTCATCTTCGTTGAGCAATGGTACGCTTTTTCCGCCCATGTCAAATGATAGTTTACAAAGTTCCCGGATCTTCTTTACACTTTCATCCGACAGGAATTCGCCGCCCATGTTAACCGATTCCAGAAATGCCATGTGCTCGTCGAGTTTCTGCTCCTCTTGCATGTCATCTTCAGTGACGTCCACATTTTGATTCAGGGCCTTTTGAAGTCTTCGTATCCTGGCATCCCTTTTCAATATTTCTATACGATAGACGACAATCTCAATCCGGTCAAAAATGGTCTCAAGCTTTGTGGACTTGTCCACAACATACTCCGGGGTCGTGATTTTTCCTATATCATGCATCCACGCGGCCATCCGGAGCTCCGCAACCTCATCAGGGTTGAAATGGATATCCGCGAATTTCCCCTTACCACTCTTCTGGATTGTCTCCACAATCCTTTCGGTCAACTCCGCAACGTTCAGGATGTGGCCCGCCGTATAGGACGATTTTTCGTCAATGGCGTCTGCAATGGACACGACAAAGGAATTCAAGAGATTCTCAAGCCCCTTGATAAGACGCATTTTTGTGATTGCAATGGCTGCCTGAGACGCGAGACTTGTGATCATTTCGATTTCGTACTCAGGAAATGTCACTACTTCTCCGCTCTCTCTATCTCTGGCATTGAGCAATTGAAGAACCCCGATCACTTCATCCTCGTGATCCAGCATGGGAATCACGAGCATTGATTTAGACCTGTAACCCGTAGTGGAATCGAATTTTTTGGTGCCCTGAAAATCAAAACCCTCCGCATCATAGACGTCAGGGATATTTATGGTATCACAGACCAGTGCGCAGTGTGCGGAGACATTGGAGTGATTCTCATTGCCTTTATCCTTTAGCGGGACAGGGGGCCAGATAATTTTTTCTCCTGTGCCGCCCATGCTGATATCAAGAGTATCATTCTGTACAATGGCAAAACTGAGAATGTCATCATCTTCGTCCTTGATGTAGAGAGTGCCGCCGTCCGCATTGGTGAAGCCTCTGGCATCGCTTACGATCATTTCAAGGAGTCGATCAAGGTCTTTTTCCCCGGACAGTGCGAGTCCGATTCTGACAAGCTCCTGAATGTGGGTTACCTGTTTTTCTGCAAAGGTCCGGACATCCTGCACCACCCTTTCCAGCAATCTGTCTATTGCAGGATCCTTTTTCAACGTATTGTCAGCCATAACATTTCCTAATCGTAAGCACATTTAACAGGGTAAGGGAATAACCGTTGTCCAGTTACATTGGCCCCTTGAATAGTTACAGTTCGGTGGTTTTAGCTATATTTTGCCATCAAGCTGAATAGTTACCTCCAAATAGTATATAGCGTATGTAAAAGAAAAAAAAGGAATTTCAAGAAAGGCTTGACCGACACAGGAAGAATGATTTCCATGATTGACTTGCATTCCTGTCAATGCTATTTATAATGGATATATTTAAGATGCCATCTTTAAGGGCGACCGATCTCCGGTTCCTGCCGGGGCGGCCGATAACCATATCACTTATCGAAAAGATCAAAGACCATGGAAAAACAAAATTCTATTGGAAAGCGGTTCTGGCAGGGGCTGGCAATATTTGTTATTGCGATATTTTTTTCCTCATCTTCATTTGCGGCGGAATACATCAGCGTGAAAAAGGACGGTGTCAATATTCGGTCCGGTCCGAACACGAATACTGAGATCCTCTGGGAGGTCTTTAAGGATTTTCCGCTTCAAGTCCTTGAAAGAAAGGGCAAATGGATCCGGATCAGGGATTTTGAGGGGGATAAGGGATGGATCTACAGCCAGCTTGCTTCCAAGACAAAGACCGTGATCGTAAAGGTGAAGACAGCAAACATGCGCGTTGGGCCGGGGAAAAATTATGAGATCATGGCCACGGTGAAATACGGGGTTGTTTTTAAACCTGTTGGTAAGGATGGGAGCTGGATAAAGCTGAGCCACGAAGACGGCACAACCGGTTGGATGTTTAATACTCTGATCTGGCCTAAATAGAGGTGTCGGGGGTCAGGGGTCGGGTGCCAGGCCAGAACAGATTGATTTTTTTGTTGTTGTTTTTGCTGACCCCTGATCCCTGATACCCGACCCGCAACTCTCTACATTGTCACAATCTCCGCACTCCCCGCAGGGACCCAGCAGGTGCGGCCATCCATGAGTTCTATATGTAACCAGCGGCCGCGGCTTTCTATTAGTCTGAAATCGACTCCTGCATGGAGCGGTTCTTTAAAACTGGGCTGGTATGAGGCGCTGTCTCCCTTCCGGGCAACCACCTCCCTGTCCACCAGGACACCGGAAATATTTCCCGAATTTTCAAACCGTTCCACTAACAAAGATCCCAGAAAAAGCAGAAGAAATGTCAGCGATATCCCAAGACCCCATTTGGCGGTAGAAGTTCGTTTAAAGAGAATCACCACGGCAAAGGTCCAGAATCCCGCATAAAAAATTACAAAAAGAATGGAGCGGACCTTTGAAGACAGGTCGTAGTGCCAGAAGAAAAACGTCTTTAAAAGTTTCTCCTTCTGCTTTTCCTCGATTCTGTCCTGCCGCAGGCTTAATGCGTATGAGAGATTCTGCTTAAGATTAGGGTCGTCCGGTCCATACATTTCCGCGCGCCTGTAATTCACAATGGCCCGGCCGATATCACCCAGGCGGAAATAGATGTTTCCGATATTGTAAAAAATTTTTCCGTTTTTGACCCCGCCTCTGACAAGCCGTTCATAACGCATGAGTGATTTTTTTAATAATTCTTCCACTGCGGAAGGAGGTCTCTTGCCCGTGGCACTGATCTCCGACATCTCAAGGGCCTGATGGAAAAAAATTTCTGCCTGACTGAACAATTCCGTCTTTTCGGTCTCGCTTAGCGGCTCGCTCGCCCAAGCGTGATTAAGATTAAACAGAACGAACAACAGGGCTATGATGAATCCGGTTTTTTTCATCAGATCTTGATTTTAGATTTCCAGTTCCAATTGTAGGTTCCAGGCTCTCACAGCTACTCTATTTCCTCGGCAGATTGGTTTTTCCGCCATGCCGAATTTTCGGTGGGGGCCTCCCAGGAGGAGAGACCTTTTACGAGAAACACCTCGTCCTTGCCTTTCAGGCGCACGTGTGTCGTATTATGTCCCGGCGATGCGCCGAGAAAGATGACATAAGATTTTCCATCATCAACAAGTAGTTTTATCTCTTTTTCAAAAATATCATCATCCACCTTGAGACGGATCCGGCTTGATGGAGTTCGGGTCACAAGGCGGGTTGATTTCAAGGAGGCCAGCCTGCTTACAAGGGAATCCGCCTTAACTCCGTTTGCCGGATATCCGGCCGGCTCAATCGTCCATCCCTGTTCGCCTCTTTTAAGCGTTATTGAATTCTGCTCATTGTCCGTAATGGTGAATTCACTTACCTTGTCCTGTCCAATCCCCGGAAAAAATTCGACAACCGGCGCACCGGCTTCTTTGCCCGGACGATACATATATCCTATCATAACGATTTGAAGCAACAGAAGTATAAAGAGAAAGATATTACGTTTAGTCATGATTTTACATTTCACCCTTTATTAATCCGTAATTCCTAACCCAGATAAACTGGAAATTTTTAAAGGTCCTGGATAAGTACCTTAACAGCTGCGTGTAACTATTTGAAAATATTTCACCTTTTTGATTTCTTGCCATAAAAAACAAGAAAATTACCACTAAGGTACTAATTTTTAATTCGTAATTCCAAATTAATCGGCTGTTCTCTTTTCCGTCTGGATATACCGTATGCGCTTACAATCAATAGGGCAAAAAGCGCGATGCCGTAATTCAGCCCTTCCCAGAATGTCTGCTCCTGCCTGA
>DAOVYS010000005.1 GCA_030635485.1 Pseudomonadota bacterium
AAAAACATACAGGAGAGAAGCTAAAAGATATTGGGAAACACTTTGGCATCAGCGAGTCGGGCGTATCTCAGGCAGGTCGCAGAGTCCGTACATGGATGGAAAAGAATAAAAACATGAGACGTGAAATAGGAAAACTTGAAAAAAGGATAAATCCGTCAAGAATGAAGACCTGACCCCTCTTTCGTTCTGACCCCTCTTTCGTTCCCAGATAAATTGGGCTTGCATTTTCTTTGCTGTGTCCGATGTGGCCCATGCCTTTTTTTCAGCTAATTTATTTTTCACCTGGTCGAAGATCTTTTCAATATCCCATCTCGTTTTATAAAGATAGGCGATAAGGCCTGGAGGCACATTGGACAAGCTTGTAACAAAACCATATGTTTCTCCGGATATTGGGCATTTATATTTTACACGGTGCATACTTACACCGGCCGAACACCCCACAAGTTCATAACTTTGGACCCCAGCGTTAACTGGATCTTTCTTATCGAAACCCAACTTGGCCATTACCATTAAATCCATGTTCTTCTTTTCTCGACTGACGAAATAGATCCCTCCGGCATGTTTCCATTTAAACCACTGGAAGAAATCGATACCGGCCCTATCCCAAACATAAACCACCTTCCGACCTTTCGGGGCTGACTGCCGAAGAGTTTCGATGTCAAGACGTTTCAGGGCGCGTGTGTCATGCTCTCTTTTTCGGATGCCGCTTGTGTCCGCTAATGTTAAATGCCTTAAAGCAAGGGTTCGCAAATCTACGGAATAAAAGTGTTGGATCGGATATTTTTTCCCGGACTTTTTCTTGTCGTGGACAGCAGCTGCATGATAATGGCCATCTCCTGCAAAAATGTCATATCCGTCAAGCATTGCAAACCGTGAAAAAGGATCAGCCTGCCGATTATTTAGCCTTATATTTTCATATAATGCTAAGCTAACTTCTCTGCATAATCTTAACCGTCGTTTGCTCTTAAGCGTTTCAAAGAAAAGGCTCCGTTTTACAACAGATCTATCTGAATTTAACAGCTTTTGAAGAAAGGCCCTTCCGCTTGGCTCTTGGGACAAGGTTCTCAATAATCCCGTTTCGATCCATTCCTGATCACTGAGGATGTTACATTTTCGTTTGTGATTGCATTGTTGAACTAGACCAGTTAATGGCTGAATCAACTTTCCGAATACCGTCTTTGATGGAGGAGTTCTTGTAATCATACAAAAATTTTTCCCGGACCCCTCTTCAAAGTCAAGCTATAAATGCCATTTATTTCAATTTTTTCAGCCTGTTATTACAATTTTATCCAAAAAAGACCCCCTGGTTTCAGCACTTCCCAGAACGGCCCTATGAGCCTTCTATTATGCAAATTTTACGGTTTTTTATTCGCTTTTTTGGACACCGTTGTCGTTCCTGACCCCTCTTTCGTTCGACCCCTCTTTCGTTGCTTTTCCTTGCGTTGTCCTGCCGTTGATGTGTCAGCTCTAGCCTTGATCTTGATCCTTAAAGATAAACTACTTAAGCCTGCAGAATTCTATGATTTGTGGCAATGCGTCATTCTCCCAGTGCATTCCCTCTGTATTTATGGTTTCATAAATTTCTTTGGGGTAGTTTAGCAAAATCATCAGAACGTTTGAATAAATGCCGAGGCTATCATCGGATAATTCACTCTCTGCATCCAGAAGTTCACTGCCCTCTAACTTGTTTAAAAGCTCTTCATTAACCTCGCCCTTAATTAAATAAGGAGCATATAATCTAGCTGCCTTTTCTAGTGCCCTCATAAGAGCCAGATACTTTTTGAATTCCAGACTGACGTCAAAATCCGGGGTTACGTTAATTTCATCAAAGGCTTCTTCAACAGCTTCTTCTATGAAAATTGCCTGCCTGTAGCTGAACAGAATATCGCCTAACTGAAGCCCATATTTATGTACTAGAAGTGAGTCCACAGCGAATTCTATTGCGATATGAAGGGCGTCCCTGTCCTCCTCGGTTTTTTCCTGTAAAATATCGCACCACATATCTGAGCCTTCCACATAGCCATCCACAGTATTGTGGGCCTTTATATCTGCATAAACGTGTGTCCTGATTCCTTCTGTAAAATATCTCAGTCCATAATCCCATGGCCTCAAGTTGCCCAAAGCGATGTCATAGAAGTAGGTGGTTCCAGGAACTACTTCAGGATGCTCAGTAACCCCATGCAGTTCAAAAGCTGTTTCGTGATCGATCAGGCCCAAGTCTCTCAGGTACCAAAAAAAATCCGGAACTATGGAACCCATTCTTGCATTATAATTCGCTAAATATCTATGCTCAATTCCAAGGGACTTTTTAGCTGCATAGGCATGCGTTGATTGCCCCCATGCAAATGCTGAGGTGGCAGATGCCAAGGTGCTGATTAAAACCACCAAGAATAAAATCATCCTGTTATATAACCACTTCTTCATTTCAATCCTCCTTTGCTTTTACTTCCGTTGTGGCCTGATTTTGTTAAATCAACTCGTTGTCTTGGTCCGACCCTAACTTACGATCGAACTTACAAAACTTAGCCGAACTTAGCGAACTTAAACTTCCGAACTTAGAACTTAAGGAACTTAGGTCCGGATGACGTTTCAGAAATATCCATTACCCAATGCGGAGCCGCTTGTGGGGTGGTTGTGGGGGCTGGGGGAGAAAAATCCCCGGCTACCCGATTTAGCCAATGCCACGTTCAAGCCGCTCCAAAAGGCGGCTAAATAGTTTACATATTTTATCATGTTCCTTGTTTGATGCTTGTTGTGGACCCATCGTTTGATCGTCAGTCGGGATGGGATAGCGTCCTGCCCATTTAACAAATACTGATAGTTTCTCCAATAAGCTGTAATCCTGAGCAGAAATCGGGAGCGCAGGACACTCTATATGTTTAGCCAGACGGTGTAGCTCGTGACTTTTGAATGGTTTTGCAATTACAAGTCTACGCTTTCCTTGCTCTACTGCGTTTATTCCTCGAAACACCATGTGCCCTTTAATAAGTGATTCCAATGCCATTCCTAGTAACATGTATTCAATCCACACCAAGTGAGAAGAACTGCGACTTTCACCAAAACTGTTGAGTTTTTCAGAAGCTTCCTTCAGAAACTTTACACGGATTATCCAGGTTGCAGGATGCATAGCCTCTGACTGAAACGCCGATTTTCTTTGCTCTCTATTCCACAGTTGTTTCATTTACTTATGGCCTAACGTGGAGATCATCCTTTTTCAATAACGCGCAGCGGAATTGAAAATAGGATGCATCTCATGGTTGGGTGCCTTTGCTAGTCCGATGCACCGAAAACGTGTGACTCATCGAATTCGATTTCGTCGCCTATGGACATCCCATCGAATTCCTAACCGCAGGCTCGAATCCGCGAACGCGCCCAGTGAAGCTCTGAGGGTCCTTTGCCGAGAGACTCTCAACGAGCACGCGCTGGTCCTTGAACTTGAGCGTTGCGTTCGCGCAGTCCGACAAGGTCTTGTCGCTCACCGCTTTGCCGGAAGGCGAGTTCCAGATGAAATGAATGCCCGTGTCCGGTTGCCGGACACCAAACCCCTTTGCCTTCGCATTGATCATGAGTTTACTCCTTTCTTTGCACCCAACATAGTCTCTACGACATAATAGCCGTAGAGTTCTACGTCATTATAAAGTCATAAACAGGACATTATACGGCCGATCAGCAGTATAATCCCGTAATGAACTGGTAAATACGGCCAATCAGCCGTATAAAAAAATGACATTTGGATGCTACAAGAATTTTTTCATTTTTCCTTCCTCTTATTTTGTGTTTATTGCCATTTTCTAACAAACCGCATACCACACAAAAATCCTATTGTAAATAAGTACAAGTACTTACGAGTTTGTAAGTACTTGTACTTACATAATGCGAAATATATCTATGATATCGAATTGTTAAGTGAGGTGAAAAAAGGGCGAAAAAAAATGATTTTTCTTTAATATTTTTTTCGGAAGGCGTAATTCGGCGTTTAGGTGATTAATCTGATTTTTGACTTTTCGAAAAAATGGGAAACCGAGATAGACGCTGTCGAGCATAAAAATCGTTATCAGGAGAAGAAGACAAATATTGCCTGGTCCGTACGGGATGGAAGATCCTTTCAAGTGGTAACATTTACAAAACAAGGCAGTACTCAAATTTATGCATGCTTCCGTCTATTCGTAGAAAATAATTTATTCCCAGACTCCTTCTTTTTCTTTGTTTTCTTACACTTCTCCATGATAAAATATTTTTTATGCTACAAACTTGATGGCGTTGCAAAAAAGTACCCAAAGGGCATAGCAATCCGATCTACTGCGTTGCACCCCAAGGGCACTTCCTGCGGGGCGTAGCTATTTTCAGCCACTCGGCATACCACATGTATGGCCTCGCACCTGAAAAATTACTACGCCTTGTACCCCAAGTCCACTTCCTGCGGGGCGTATATCGAACTTGAAGTTTATCCCCCTCAAGGGGGGACTGAAAAGAGTGCCTTGCGGGTACTTAGCCATCCCAATATTTTTTACGAGACCATCAAACTTAATCCACTGGAGTGAATAAACAATGCTGGATCATGTTAGCAGTGAGCATACCTTGTCAGTCGGTCAATCCCCTGAGGAACCAGTCTCTATTGCTGACAAAATTTTAAAGCACGCCTTAGTCTTTTCTAAGGAAGTTTCCTATAAAAGAACTGAAAAAATAATTATCAGCGGAACTGAGTCATTGGCCCTCTACTATGTGATTGAAGGAGCTGTGGAGGTTTCTCATTCTACGAGCGGCACCAAGATTGTCGTTGCTCTTATCGGAGCCGGCAATTTTTTCGGCGAGATAGGTTTTTTTGACGGCACTTCCCGCATCCGCGATATCAGAGCGACAAAAAAAACCAGGATCGCTATCTTTGATCAACAGGGAATGGCGAGGCTGCAGCAGGAAGCACCTACCGTCCATTCGGAATTTATGACCTTTCTGACCCGTTCCATCTGCCTAAAATTCCGTCGGGTCTTAGAAGAACGAGAGCCGATGACGGGGTATGCGGCATCCCTTTCGACCGGCGGCCGCAGCTATGATGTCTCAAAACCACTTCCGGACTTCTTTTTCAAAAGTGCGACCTGGCAGGACGTAAATCGAATCGTTGACGATTTCAAATCAAAACTTTTTAACGTTTCCTTTAAATTGCAGAAAGATCCCCGTGAGGAAATTCCCGAAGACTTGAAGCAGCAATGCATCACTGTTTTGAACGGTTTCTATGAGCAGTTGCTTGCCTTCAAGGGAAAGGACCGTGAACAGTCTGAAGAGGACCTTGGCTGGGGGTACATTTTCAAAGAGATATATCCCTATTTCATGCGCAGTCGATTCTCCGAGAGGATCTACTTCAAGCCTAAAGGCTATGCCGGCGATTTTCTGATGATGGAACAAATCTACAGAAATGTGCCGGAAGGCGACGGCAAGCTAGGTGTTCTGGTAGACGGCTGGTGTCTTGATTCGGTTGGAGCACGGGCAATACGCGGACGCCGCCGTCTCTTAAGAGAGCAGTTAGCCGTTCTTTCTCGACAGAAAAAATCTCAATGCAGGACTATTAAAATTATGAACCTTGCCTGTGGTTCCAACAGGGAGCTCTTTGATTTTATCAAGGACTGTGACTACAGCGAACAGATTGAGGCCCTGTGCATGGATATCGACTCAGATGCCCTTGCATTCACGGATCAGCAGGTGAATGTCTTTTCGCATCAGGCAACCATCCGCCTAATGAGCGAAAATCTCGTCAAATGGGCACTAGGAAAAGTCATTCACGATATCGGAGACCAGGACATTATCTACTCATCAGGCCTGACCGACTATCTTGACACGAGACTCTTCATTGCTTTGGTCAGCCGGTGTCACGAGCATCTGAAACCGGGCGGCAAACTCATTGTCGGGAATTTTGCACCCAACCCGGACCGAACGTTTATGGATCATATTCTACAGTGGCGGCTGATCTACAGAAATGAGGAAGAATTAAGGGAGCTGTTCAGGGCAAGTCCGTTTAGGCATAATGTGCGGATTATTTCCGAAGAACAAGGAGTGAACCTGTTTGCCGTAGCAACGAAAGACGGTTAATTATATGGACACAGTTGCACTAGAGCATCGCGAGAGATTTCTCAGCGAAACAAATGAACTCTTTCACCGGCGTGTGGCTGCCACACTTTGGATCGGCATTGTTCTTGTTCCGCTTTTTAGTGTTCTGGATTTTTTTGTAGTCCGGCACTATTTTACTGTTTTTTTAGGATACAGGCTTGTCTGTTCGTTCTTATTTTTCGGCCTTCTTTTTTTTCTCTATCGTGATTTCGGTCGACGCCACCCTTTTAGTATCGCACTTATTGCCTATGTTTTGGCAGGCGCGACCATCTCTCTCATGGTGGTCAGGATGGGTGGGTACGATTCCTTTTATTATGTAGGAATTCTCCTGGTACTGGTGACGTGTTCGGCGATACTGCCCCTTGATATCAAGCAAGCAGGCTTTGCCGGTCTTCTTCTTTATTTCATCTATGCCCTACCAATTTTTTTCTTTAGCGAGATAACAACGGTAAATTTGAGACTTTTTTTCAACAACAGCTTTTTCTTTGCCGCCTTTATTGCGATCAGCGTTGTGCAATGCTTTGAGGAAAACAGAGCGCGAATCCGGGTCTTTAATCTGAGAATGAAGGTTGATTCCCATGCTGAACGGCTTGAATATTATGCAAAGCATCTAGAGGATGAGGTGGAAAAGCGGGCCAGGGCCTTGGAGGATTCGGAATTACGATATCGTGTACTCTACGAGAATATTATCGACATTGTGCTGCTCATCGATGAGTCCGGCCTGATCATGGTGGCAAATCCTCTTTTTTATAAGTCACTCGCCATATCCAATGACATCGAACAGATGATCTATTTTGAGGATCTTGTACATCCTGAAGATCTTGATTCTGTAGAACTAAAACTCTACAGGAAGCTGAAGAACGGCGAGATCGTTGTGAATTTTTGTTTTCGAATCATTACCTTTGACAATAGGATACTTGATGCCGACTGCAATGCCAAAGGGCTTCAGATGAACAACGGACTTATCGGCTACCAGATGGTCATCCGAGATGTCAGTGAAAAAAAGAGACTGGAAAAAGAACTGTTCGATTCCCTGCGTGATGCCCAAAATGCCAGGGTTGGCACAATTCTGGGGCTGGCTAAGCTTGCGGAATATCGTGATAAAGATACCGGGGGTCATCTTGAGAGAATTCGGGAGTATTGCCGGCTGGTTGCCGAGGAGCTCGCCGGCAAACCCGACTACAACGGCTACATAACCCAGAAGTATATCGACGATATTTACCTTTCCTCAATTCTCCATGATATCGGCAAAGTTGGGGTGCCCGATGCAATTCTTTTAAAACCGGGCAAATTGACCGAAAGTGAATTTGAAATAATCAAAAAGCACACATTATATGGCGGGAATGCCCTGGCAACGATAGAGGCGGAGACAAAAGGACAGTCCTTTCTGGCCCTTGGAAAAACCATTGCCTATCATCACCATGAGAAATGGGACGGCAGTGGATATCCCGCGGGATTATCAGGAACTGATATACCCTTGTCAACACGAATTGTTGCCCTGGTTGATGTGTATGACGCCATCACTTCCAAGCGGTGTTATAAGGATGCCTTCTCCCATGAGAAGGCCATGGACATAATTTATAAGGCCAAGGGTAAGCATTTTGCCCCGGACGTTGTGGACGCATTTTTTAATATAGAAGAGAAAATAGTGATTATTCGTGATGAATTGCAGAATCAATTGAGCCCGGGGGAAAATAGTGCGGGCCTGAAAAAAGCAGGAGATCCAGCAAAATGAAGAAAGTTGACCATGCAGAGCTGAAGAGCTTTCCGTTTTTTTCGACTTTGCTTGATGAGGAAGTTGATCGCCTTCTTCCGTTTCTTGAGTGTCGGTTTTTCACTTGTCAGGAAGTAATTGTTCGGGAAGGGGCTTTGGCGGATCGGATGTTTTTTGTTCGGTCCGGACGTTTGGTCGAGAAAAAAGACCTTGTCATAGATTTAGGCATTTCAGGTCTTGATCCGAGGAATGAAATTTGCAACTTAAAAATTTTTCAAAAAAAGCAGCATTGCTGCGAGCATGTCCTGGTCCACGATTTTCCTTTGTCCGCGGACCTCACTGCCGAAAAAGAGACCGAATTAATTATTTTGAGCAGGGAGTCTTTTGCTGAAATAGGCAAAAAATATGAGCCGCTTGCTAAAAAACTTTTGTTGGCCGCAGCCGTTTCTCTAGCCGAAACTGCAAGAGATCAGGAAAAAATACTGGTCATGGAGGCCAAGAGTAAAATTCTGATTGAAGAAATGCGGATTGAAAAGAAAAAAATTCTGGCCATGCATCGAATTGCCCGGAGTACCGCGGAAAGTTCGGTCCAAAACACCTTGAAAACTATTCTGGATGCCTGCATGGATTGCCTTGACGTTGAAAAAGGGTCGGTGATGATATTTGACCGCGGCAGACTGCGTGTCGAGTCCGCCTTTGGGTTGGACCGAAAAGACATTATGGGCAAAGAACAGGAAATAAGAGAAGAGAGCATCTCAGGACGGTGTTTTATCACCCAAAAGCCGATTTTAATAAAGGATATTACTGGATATCAGGGGATTAAAAGGGCGGGAGGAGGAACGAAATACTCGAATAATTCCTTGCTCAGTATACCACTGGTAAGTCTCCATGGTGAATCAATAGGTGTTTTGAATGTCAGTAAGACTTCAGAGGAACTCTTTGACCAGAGGGACCTTGATATTCTTAATGATCTGGCAACCGAGGCAGCCGCAGCTCTGGGGCATGAAATATTCCTGGCACGGTTGTTTAAAAAATTTCAGGGAACCTATGCCGGAGTGAAGAAAGCCAGGGAGCAGATGGAAGGTGTAGAAGATCAGATATTTAGCCTTATAAGGACCTCATGGCAGGAGGGAGGGCAGTGCTCATGACCAAGGCCTCGTATGAAATTCTTCGAAAAAAAACTGCTGAGGCCTTGGCCGGCGGAGGACCTGACCGGATAGAGCGGCAGAAACAAAGCGGTAAACTGACGGCACGTGAAAGGCTCGATTTACTCTTTGACGAAGGTACTTTTCAGGAGGTCGGCCGTTTTGTCACTCACCGCTGCAGCGAATTCGGTATGGACAAAAAGAAGGTGCCTGGGGATGCGGTGGTCACTGGCAGCGGTTTGATCCAGGGCCGGCTTGTCCATGCCTATGCTCAGGATTTCACGGTTCTGGGTGGATCATTTTCAGAGGCCAACTCCGAAAAGATAATGACGGTCATGGACAGGGCAATGGAAATGGGGACCCCATTTATTGGTCTTAATGACTCTGGAGGGTCAAGAATTCAGGAGGGGGTCTGCGGCCTTTCCGGTGTTGCCGGGGTCTTTCTCCGCAACACCCTCGCTTCGGGGCTGGTCCCGCAAATTTCCGCCATAATGGGGCCCTGTGCCGGCGGCGCAAGCTATTCTCCCGCTTTGACCGATTTTGTTTTCATGGTCGACAAGACGAGTCATATGTTTGTCACCGGTCCCGAGGTGATTCGGGCGGTGACCCACGAGGAGGTGAGCAAAGAAGATCTTGGCGGGGCGCTGACCCACAATAGCAAAAGCGGCGTCGCCCATGTTCTTGCCGCCGATGACAGGGACTGCCTGGCCGCAATTCGAGAGTTGCTCTCATTTTTGCCGCAAAATAATATCGAGGACCCGCCTGTCAAGAGATGTTACGACGATCCCGGCCGCCGGGAACCGGACCTGGATGAGCTTATTCCTGAAAACTCAAGTACTGCTTACGATGTTCGTGATTTGATCAGGAAAATAGTTGATGACAGTGGTTTTTTTGAAATTCAGCCCCATTATGCCCAGAATATCGTGGTCGGATTTGCCAGGCTGAACGGCCGTTCTGTTGGAATAGTGGCGAACCAGCCCGCTGTCCTTGCCGGTGCGCTGGATACCCATGCTTCCCGGAAAGGGGCACGCTTTGTCAGGTTCTGTGATTCTTTTAATATCCCCGTTGTCACCTTAGAGGATGTACCGGGATTCCTGCCTGGAAAGCAGCAGGAACTTGAAGGTATTATTCGTGATGGGGCAAAGCTCCTTTATGCTTACTGTGAGGCAACGGTGCCGAAAATATGTCTCATTACCAGAAAGGCGTATGGCGGCGCGTATTGTGTCATGTCCAGTAAGCATATTCGCGGGGATTATAATTTTGCCTATCCGGGGGCTGAAATTGCAGTGATGGGTGCCGAGGGTGCGGTTAACATCTTGTATAAACGAGAGCTGGCAGAGTGTGACGATAGGGAGCTGATAAAAGAGAAGCTGCTGCATGAGTATAAAGAAAAATTCGCCAATCCGTATACAGCAGCCTCCCGTGGTTTTATTGACGAAATAATAATGCCGTCGGAAACCAGACCAAAATTAATAATGGCCTTGGAGCGGACCAGGACCAAGGTCCAGAAAAATCCGGTCAAGAAGCATGGAAATATTCCTCTTTGAGTAAGCGATCACGCACAGCTGGGGCACCTGTGCCCCCTTACAGTCAGAGGGTTTTAGCTATATTTCGGCAGCACGCTGAGTAATTACCTTTGATGGCTGGAAATTATGTTTCGAAAAATTCTTATAGCAAACCGGGGTGAGATAGCTCTTCGGATCATCAGAGCGTGTCAGGAACTGGGAATCAGGACCGTGGCCGTCTATTCCGAGGCAGACAGGACGGCGCTTCATGTCAGGCGTGCTGACGAGGCTTATTGTCTTGGCCCGCCTCCGTCGGTGGAAAGTTATCTCAATCATAAGGCCATTTTAACGGCTGCCAGGCAGGCGGGTGTGGAAGCGATCCATCCTGGTTATGGTTTTCTCTCTGAAAATGCAGAGTTTGCCGGCCAGTGCATCGATGCCGGCCTGGTTTTTATTGGTCCTGCCCCAGATGTTATTGAACAAATGGCCAACAAGACCAGAGCCCGGACAATCATGGTGGAAAATGAGGTGCCGGTGATTCCTGGGGCAACGGCCCCGTCGGCGTCATTTGAGGATGCCCTTCTGGTCAGCCGCGATATCGGTTTTCCTGTGATGCTCAAAGCCGCCTCCGGGGGCGGGGGCAAGGGGATGCGTATTATCAGGCGGGAGCAGGAACTGCAGGATGCCTTTATGGCGGTGCAGCGTGAAGCCTATGCCTCCTTTGCGGACTCAAGGCTATTTGTTGAAAAATATTTCGACTCTCCCCGTCATATCGAAGTCCAGATTCTGGCCGATAATCATGGCAGCGCTATCCACCTTTTTGAACGGGAGTGTTCTATTCAACGGCGCTATCAGAAGGTAATTGAGGAAAGTCCTTCGCCCCTGGTTGATGAAGCGCTCCGCCGGAAAATGACCAGTGCCGCCCTGACTGCGGCACGATCAGTCGATTACACCGGCGTAGGTACTGTTGAATTTCTGGTCGATAAGGAAAAGAATTTTTATTTTCTTGAAATGAATACCAGAATACAGGTGGAGCACTCGATTACCGAAATGATCACGGGTATTGATCTGGTCCGGGAACAGATAACAGTGG
Organism: Pseudomonadota bacterium; assembly: GCA_030635485.1. Classification (GTDB taxonomy): domain Bacteria; phylum Desulfobacterota; class Desulfobulbia; order Desulfobulbales; family DAOVYS01; genus DAOVYS01. The sequence goes on from DAOVYS010000005.1 coordinate 11,557, forward strand.
CAGCGGGTCTGCCTTTGGGCTTATCCCAGGAGGAAGTCTCTTGTCATGGCTGGGCCATTGAGTGCAGAATTTATGCTGAAGATCCCGAAAATGATTATTTACCCGCACCTGGTGTGATCAAGCAGATTTCTCTGCCGGAAGGGCCGGGGGTCCGGGTTGATAACGGAGTCTTTTCCGGCTGGGAGGTATCCCGTCACTATGATCCAATGATAGCAAAGCTGGCGGTTTGGGGGAAAGACCGGGAAGAGGCGTGCCGCCGCATGCTGCGGGCCTTGGATGAATGTCTGATTCTTGGGGTCAAAACAAACCTGGGCCTGCACAAGCAGATTCTCGCCAATGCAAAATTTCGGACTGGGGAACTTAGTACCCGGTTTATCGAAGAGCAGGTCAAACCTGGAGAGGATGGAGATATCGATGTGGTCGATCTGGCGATAATCGCCGCTGTCTGCGCGAAAATGAACGCTGGCGCAAGGTCTGAAGCCGTTAAAGAAGAAGGGGCCCGGACTGAAACGTCTGATCTGTGGAGGATGGCCAGTAAATATCAATTCTGGGCCAGACGATTTTAAAACTGTTTGTAATTGTTCAGCTGCACCCCAGCTGTGCACGATCAGGCCACCCGGCATACCGATATGTATAGCCGGATGGCCTGATCGTGCACATCTGAGGCACATCTGAACAATTACAGGTCGCTGGTTTTAGCTATATTTCGGCATCACGCTGAATAGCGTCAACTTATTATGGATATAAAAGTCAAAATAAAGAATCGAGTCTATCCTGTCCAGTACAACCGGGAAAACGGTAAAATACGGGTCACTGTTCAGGACAGAAGCTACCTGGTTGACGCAGCCTGGGCTGCCCCGGGCCGCCTGTCACTCCTCATTGACAAATCATCATGCGATGCTGTCATTGAAGGAAACCGCAACAATTATAATGTCCTGATTCAGGGGAATTCCTTTGCAGTGGATTTCTATGATCCCCGGGAACGTCGCCCGCAGAAAGACCTCAAGCGCTCCCTCGTTGAGGGAAGACAATCGATCCATGCCCCGATGGCTGGACAGATTATCCGCATTCTGGTTGATGTCGGAGATCTAGTAGATAACGGACAGGGAATTGTTCTTCTGGAGGCAATGAAGATGGAAAACGAGCTCAAGTCGCAAGGACTCGGCCATGTGAAGGAAATATTGGTTGCGGCAGGAGATATTGTTGAACCTGGTCAGGAACTGCTGGTGATAGAGTAAGGGGAATCGGCATGAAGGATTGTATTTCCGGATGGACACAAGATAGCTTGACACACGAAAACACAAAATGGTATTTTTGATGCTTCAGATTAACCCTCCAAACAAAATTATCATGCAATAGACCTATGACGCGAATACTGATATACTTTTTTGTGACTGCACTGGCCCTCCTTTCCCTGGCTCAGATATCCCATGCCTTTTCCTTTGAAGAACACGAAACGCAAGAAAAGAGGGAAGAGACGACGCGACTCGAAGCAGAACGAACCGAGATCCACAACTTGATGGCCATTCCATGCAAATCTGAACTAAAGGAGAAAAAAATTGCCGTAATAATCGGCGAGTTGCATGCCGACGGGAGGATGACAACCAAGCAGTCCAACTACGGCCTTCTGTTTCAGGAAATAAACAAGAGGATGCGGCATGTCGGGATGAGGACATATACGCAAGAAGAAATCACGGAACATATCGCGCAGGCGGAAATCGACGCCTTCCTCTCCAATAACATGGACGCGGCGGCCAGTGCGGCAACACGTCTCAAAGCCGACTTCATCTTAAGGGGCATGATTCATTCCCGCACCAATGTTAATCCGGTAATCGGGATCAAGGAAGTATTTATAAGTATGGCTTTCACGTTGGTTGACTCATCAGGCCGGATCATCTCCGACGTGACGGCAAAGGGTGATTCCTTCTCAGGACAAGACACGATAAGCGTTACACTCGACCTGGTAAAAACAAAGGCTGATTCCGTGGTTGCACGGCTTTATCATGACTATTGCGCGAGTATATCAAAAAGCGGGAGACCGACCGGGCAACATGACAAGGGTGTTGTTGTCAAGGATGTAAAGGATTTCTGATAATTCAGCCAGTTTACTTTAAACCATTTTTTTCAGGTGAAACATGAAAAAACCAGCCATCTCAATTAAGTTTACCAGCCTTCTGGCGGCCCTGGCAATGTTCTTGACAGCCGCGCCGCTCCTTGCATCCGACGCACAGACCATTGTCGTTTCCGCGGAAGGTCTGGCAGACCCGAATGCCGAAGTATACAGCCGGGATAAAGGCTTGATGATTGACTCCCTGCGACAGGACGCAAGGAGGCAGGTGATTGAAAAGGCGGTGGGCATGTATGTGGACAGCACCACGCTGGTGGAAAATTACGTCCTGATCAGTGACAGAGTCTTAACACATTCCAAAGGAATTATAAAAAAGATCGTAAAGGAAAGCACTCCATGGCTGGGTGACGACGGTTTCATGCACATTCTGTTAAAGGCAGAGGTATATATATCTTCTATAAAAGACGCTCTTCAAGATATGTCCCGGACTGAAAAAATAAACCTTATAAAGGAACACGGCAACCCCAAAATATCGGTTGCAATCACCATAAGGGACGCCAGAAGAGGGTCTCATGTCAAACCAGAACGCTCACTCATTGCTGAAAACATACTAAAGGAACATTTTTCCAAATTCGGATACAGGGTCTGGTCGGAAGACATAACAGACAAACTCAAAATCGAGGTTGCGGAACGCAAGGCCTTAAACAGCCACGAAACCACCTTATCTATAACCGGACTCAAGGCCGCTGATTTTACAGTACGTGGAGAAACAAAGTTCAAAGAGCTGAATGTGACGTTAAGGGCATCAGGACTCACAATTACCAAATATGCTCTCACATCATGGACCGTAAGCTGCGTGGACAACAACACAGGCGAAGAGATCTATTTTAACAACAAGGTTCCCAGAAACAAGAGCTGGTCGGATGAAGACGCCGCACTGGAGGACATCGGCAAACTCATTGGAAAAGAATTCAGTCAAGGCTTTTTTGAAGGCCACCTGATGCGTTCCTCAAAAATATTTCAGTTGCAGGTTTACGGTCTGCCTGATTATGACACAGGCACCATGTTTAAAAAGGAGATGATTGGATTAAGGTCCATCCTGAATGTGGATTTCAGGAATTTTGATGCACAGGGCCTATCCGTCTACGAGGTAGAATTCGCCGGGACCAGGGGAAATTTCAATGAAATCGTCAATAACACCGTGGTAAAACCCTTAAATATGAAATTCGAGGAAAAGGTCTTTAAGCTGATCTCGGCCCAGGGAGAAGTGGTGAAGATCAATTTCCAAACCGAGGGTGACATGAATGAACTGCTCAAAAAATTCAACACCATGCCCCCTGCATCTCTGGCCAATGCGACCCCTGAAAGGCTGAAAGACCTGATCCATGACAAATCAACCATGACCAAGGTAGCTGCGATCAATCCGGAAGCAGTGCGGACCCTGGCCGGTCAAGGGAACCAACTGGCAAAAGAGGCGATTAATGCGGTAAACAATTTTTAATCTGATGGTTATCGGTTGATGGGAATTTATCTATTAAAGTATTTTAATCCACCAACCGTAAACCGTGAACTGAAACCTGTTAACTTTTTGGAAACAATTTATATCCTCTCATTCAACAAACGATAACAAAGGAGATTCTACATGAAAATCGGTCACCTAGCCATACTAGCACTTTTTGCGGTTGCCTGCATGTTGTCAGGCTGCGCTCCCACTTCATCGGAAAGGGCCAACGCCAGGGCTGATGAAGTCATGTACAAACCGATCAACTACTTAAACGTCAACCAAAAGGGACCCACACTCGTGGTGCTTCCAGGCCGGATCAAAAGCAACAATGCGACCTTTGCCCAGAGAATAACATCCAACAATATCGCTGATTTTGGAGAGATGGAGCTGGCCAATGCCAATTTCGGCGTGCTGGAAAGGTCTGATCTGGGTCCCCTGCTGGACGAAATAAATCTTGGCGTGAGCATGGGTGACCCGGATGCTCTTAAAAAATTCAGGCGAGGCAAGTTCAAGTCAACCAAGTGGTTTGTGAAATTCGACATCTTAAAGGCCGAGCAGGTGGCCAAGGCAAGCTCGGGATTCGATGCCTCTGCGATAAGCAGCATAGTCGGCTCTATTGTGGGCGGCAGAGACGGCAATATCATTTCAGCAGCAGGCGGCTCGCTCAAAACCGGTGACACTGCAGGTGTATGGATAATAGGGTTGCGCTATAAAGTGATGGACGCCTCAACATCCGAACAGGTCACATCAGGCTACTTTGAAGAAAAGATGGAGGTAGGCGCCAAGTCAACCTCTATTATGGGAGTCTCTTCATCAGAGGCCCGCACCTTGACACTGGACACAATGGTGCAGCGACTCGTGCAACAGGCGGTATCGGATCTGGATAAGAAAAAATAAGAAAAGGTAAAAGGTAAAAGGTGAGAGGTTAGAGGTTATGAGGTTAAAGGCTTGATTCCGGCGTAGTGAAATAGCCACCCTTTCTTCCACCTCTCACCTCTCACCTCTCACCTCTAACCTTTAACCTTTTAACCACTCACTTTGCACGATGCGTAAACACCCCATCCCAATCCTCGGGCGGAGGCGACTCCTTAAACACCCCGATCCGGTCCATGTAAAGCTTATAGAATTTTTTTGGATTCCTGCTGTCTAACTCTGAAATAATCTGCAACGCTTTATCAAAATTCCGCGCCCTGTAATCCATCAAGGCCTGCTCAAAGTCAGCGGTCTCTTTCTTTGTCTCGTCATCAGGCATGCCTTTGCATACAGGCTCATATATACTGACCGGCAGATCCTTGCCCTTGACCCTGACCCTGTCGATCAAACGGCAGAAAAAATTGTCACCCACGGCATCCCTGGTCCACCGGGTGATAAGAATATTGGTTCCGTAGACCTTGTTCAGTCCCTCAAGCCTGGAAGCCAGATTGACGTTGTCGCCGAGTACCGTGTAATCAAAACGCTGACTACTGCCGAAATTCCCCACGCTCATCTCACCGGTATTAAGCCCGATTCCGATATCAATCTCGGGAAGGCCCTTCCTTTTCCATCTCTCATTGAGTTTATTCAGCCTGCTGATCGAAGCAAGAGATGCACTGAGCGCCTTTGCTACATGGTCACTATCGTCAAGCGGAGCGCCCCAGATGGCCATGATGGCATCACCAATATATTTATCAACCGTGCCGTCATGTTCCATGATAATGGTGCTCATTGCAGTCAGATACTCGTTCATAAAACGGCCAAGCACGTCAGGAGACATCTGTTCGGAAATTGAGGTGAAGTCACGGATATCGCTGAAAAAAACCGTTAATTCCTTTAATTCTCCAGCCAGGGAAAGACTTGCCGGGTCTTTCATTATCTGATTTACCACATGAGGGGAGACGTAATGGCCAAACGCGTCGTGGATATAACGCCTCTCCCTGCCCTCGAAAAAATAGTTGGACAGCGTGACCACCAAAAAAATCACCGCAATGGTGAGTATGGGATAGGTTATGCCCACAACCCTGTTGTTTAAAAAGAAAAAATAGGAACCAGCCATCGGAGCCAGGAGAAAGAGCAGTCCACCGAGCCCGCCGGCAAGGGGGGTAGCGTATGCCAGGAGTGCGCTTAACAACAGCCCTCCGACAATAACGATTGTATATGTGAGTCCGATTTCCCCATAGGTGTCATGTATAAGCGGATCCGAGGACAAGAGGTTGTCAATGACATTGGCATGGATCTCGACACCGGGAAATGTATTGGAAATGGAAAACGGCGTTGCCCGCAAATCGCCCAATGCGGCCGCTGAAGTGCCGACAAGGACATATTTGCCGGAAAAATCGTGCCCCTTCTCATCCCGAAGAACGTCCACAGCTGATATGTATGGAAAAGTCCCGTAATCCCCCCGAAAATTCACGTAGACCTGACAGTTATCATCGGTTGGAATGAACCGGCCGGCAAGTGTCACACCTACCACGCCCTTCCGGGCAGTCTGAACCTTACGGGAAACATGAATCGTTATATTCTGTTTATCCAGTCCCACCCGCAGGGTTTCAAGGGCCATGGATGGATATGGAACACCATTGAGACTCATAAAAAGCGGCACCTTGCGAACCGTACCGGCCGAATCGGAGAACACGTTAAAAAAACCTTCGCTCTCAGCCTGGGCCACATCAGGGATATTGACCACCGCGCCATTTGCCTCAAAAAATTTGATATCGGAAAAGGCAATATTCCCGGAATCCATGTGAATGTTGCACGAAGGAAAAGGCACGTCATCAGCCTTTGCGGCCTGGTGTGACACAAAGGAATAGCCCAGGATGGTGGGGGCGTCGGCCAGCGCATCGCCAAGGATGATGTCATGATCAAGGGCCTCGTTCCGCCTGATCTCTTCAAGCTCTGCATCAGACATCTCCAATCCAATGATCTGTGCCAATTCAGAGATATAATATTTGGGAGAAGTCCTGTCAGGCTCGGCAAAAAGAATATCAAAGCCTATTGCCTTGGCGCCCTTTGCATGAATGGCTGAAACCAGCTTTGCAATAACGTCCCTGGGCCAGGGCCACTGCCCGATTTCCGCCAGACTCTTATCGTCTATATCCACGATAACGACTGAATCCGTGGTAGGCATTCTGCCCCGCCAATGGAACAGGACATCAACCAGCCGGTTGTCCAAGGTGGTCAGCAATTCAGGCTTGGTATCGCCAAACGAATAAAAAAAAAGCGCGGCTGCCATTACCAGGAGGCAGCCAAGTTTGAAGGGAGACAGGCGTAGGAGGGTTAATATCTTATGCACTATTTATTGTTCATACTTGATGGCGTCGCAAAAAGTCCGATAGAGGCCCGGCAAACGATTTTCTCAAACTATTGCAGGTCACCGCCAAAGACACCGAGGTATCTTTCATCCGTGAATTTGGCATCAAAGCTTCCGCCGATTGATTCTGCATCCGGCCCATAATAGGTCCCGATAATTCCCTGGCCGCCAATCGTATCCTGGATCTTAGCATTGAACGCAACATTACTTACGTTTGAATTAACGGAATCGACCACAAGTGTTTTCTGATCAAAGGCAAGGGAACCGGAAACAGGTGATGTTGCCGATGGATTAAAATCAATGGTCAAATCCGTTATACCGTTGGTCAATCCGCTCATTTCCCCGGCTGAATCTATTTTGACCCCTTCGGCCCCACCCACATAGTTACCTGTAAACTGCGTTGATATGAGTTGGTCAATTTGAGTTCCCGGCGTACGAACCCCTGCCACCCACATGGAACCCGGCACATGCAAATGATACTGCTTGCTGTTGGCAGGGTCAATGTATGAAATTTCCCAGTAACCCCATCGAGCCCAACAATCCTCGGTAAACTCATCATCGTGTTGGGCTACCATATAGTTGCCAAAAGGTTTCAAATCGGATGAACCTGTAGCGCTGTGCATAGGATAGTTGCCGCTGTATCCAAGAAGCGCGATCAGCGTGTCATCCAGGACATAGGCTGAATTTCCCGATTGTCCCACAGCAAGTTGATTAATGGTATTCGCTGTATCATAAATATCAGTCGCTGATATTGAACCGGTCACTGTCCCATTTGTCCGATCAACAAGAAAGGATACCTTGGTGTAATCGTCATTTAAGTAAATCCTGCGATTCACGCTAGGATTACTCATGTCATCCGCAATCCCAACAACATATCCCTCCCAGGAATCACTTCCTGTGGGGGAATAAAGATCAAAGTCCGGGTCAGTCTCAATCTTTCTGAAAGCCCCGAACGTGAGTTGCCAATCTCCATCCTGGGCCGACTGGCTGCCCTCAATATCATAAATTGATCCGGAAGCGTTGCTGCCAACCCCCTGATATTCTCCGCCATAAAACCGGCCCAGGTCAATTTTCCCGTCCCAGCCATAAACCGTGAAGGTCGTATCATCGGCGCCCGTGCCCACAAATTTACAATTCGTGGGATCCAGGCCTGTTGAAGTTATATTTCCAAAAAAATAGACATTGTTCATTCCCTGTACAGTGTCAGCGGTCTTACGGATAATCCCTACAACCTTTTTATTCAGCCAGTTCACTTCCATTTCCAGGTCCGCTGAAAAACCCTCTAAACCTGTCAATCTGTCAATATAGCCGGCAATATTCCCAAAATAGCCGGAAATACCATCTGACGGGACCTCTGTTGACGGCTCGCCGACATACCCCAGGTGGTAATAGTCATATAGATCCGCACCATTGAAAAAAGTGGCATGATCGACTCCGAAAACAGCAAATTCCCCCCTGTTCCCATACAGGGTCTTAAGCGAAAAAGTCCTTGCAGCGCCCAACAGTGGATCAACCGTCAATTCTCCAGTACCTTCCGTCTTGCCTGTGTAGGTCGCATTCGAATCATAGACAGGTATTGTAAATGAGAATAAAAACTTTGTTCCATCCGAGGCCTCAACCACTTCGTCTATCACACCGTCAACGGATTTGACGGGAGTAGCAGCGGTTGCGGCAGTTACCAGCCATTTTTCATCATTGACATACGAGGCGGTATTGGAATCATTCACCACACCACGCATCTGCCCACTGGTCATGTCAAGTACCGTTGGATCAGGCTCCGGCGGAGGCACATACGGCGGTGGCTCGTCCGGTGGTGGCTCGTCCGGTGGTGGCTCGTCCGGCGGTGGCTCGTCCGGTGGTGGCTCGTCCGGTGGTGGCTCGTCCGGCGGTGGCTCGTCCGGTGGTGGCTCATCCGGCGGTGGCTCATCAGGCGGTGGCTCATCAGGCGGAGGTTCTTCCGGCGGTGGCCCATCAGCAGGATCCCAAGGCTTATAATCCTGAATGATATCAGAATCCGGAACAAAACCCTCCGGCCCCCATTCAGGTTCCGGCGGCATGTCTACCGGCCCCTCCAGTCCCCATTCAGGTTCCGGCGGCATGTCTCCAGGATATTCTGGTCTCCATTCAGGCTCTTCACCTTCAGGCGGCATGTCTCCAGGATATTCTGGTCTCCATCCAGGCTCTTCACCTTCCAGCAGCATATCTCCAGGCTCTCCAAGTCTCCATTCAGGCTCTTCACCTTCAGGCGGCCTATCTCCAGGCTCTCCAGGTCTCCATTCAGGCTCTTCACCTTCAGGCGGCCTATCTCCTGGTTCCTCAGGTCCGCCCTCTTGCGGCTCATCTTCACGTCCCTCAGGACCGCCCTCGGACTTGTCATCCCTTTCCCTTTCAGCTCTCTCAGCACCCTCTTCCTGCTGTTTTTTGTCCCGTTTTTCCGTGTCCAGGGACTCATCAATAGGTTCCTCGGCCCCGCCTTCATCAAATCCAGCATCAATGGCTGCCTGCTGTTCAGCGGAAAATCTGGTCGGCCGTTCCGGGGCCTTGCCAAGCTCAACATTGGTCCCAAAGCCAACCCTTGTAATAGCCACCATAACACCTTCGGGACTGACAACTTCGATCCCCGCGCCGCCCTGAAAAACAACGGAAAGAGACTCTTTGCCAACCACCCCGGAAAACATGGATCCACGAATACCGATCGTGGCAATGGGCGTCTCGGTCTTGAACCTGCGCGGAGATCGTTTGGCAATAGCGCCTCCCATTACCCGGAAGACACCTTCCTTTATCTCCGTCTTAATAGCACCCTCCGCCTTATCCCGGTCCCAGACATAATCAGCTATTTTCATTTCACTGTTGCGGCCCAGGCTGTACACGGTGTTATCATTGAAAACAATCTGAATTCGCCCCCGTTTCCCGGTTGTTATCGTGTCCTCGACAAAAAGAGGACTTCTGACATTAAGTTGGCGGAAGTCCGCGGAACTGTCCAATGCATACACCTTGCCGCGCACTGCAGCGACAAAACCGATAGATTCGGTTTCCACGGCCTTAACAACCGACCCTGACACTGTCAAAACGGCTATGGCGATAATTACTGTAATAAAATATCTAAGATGTCGCATGGGAAACACCTCATCGTTCCCTGATCGGGAAACGGATTAGAAAGAGTAGGCTAAAGCTGTTGAGGTCACATTTTTTCTATACGTGTACAAAGGAATTGACGAATCGGAATCAGTGTACGTATGACCAACCTGGGCTGTGATCTTTTTTCGGCCGTTGGATGATTTCCAGAGAACCTTGCTTATTCCTGCCGACAGCTCATGGGTATCATCACCCCTGGTCCGGTCAAACAGCGACTCCCGGCCGTCATAATTGGTCTCCTGAAACCTGTAGCTGAAAAAAATACTGAAATCACGCGGCAGAACCCGGTCATAACGAATCATTGCGGAGACCCTATCGTATTTATAATAATCTGCATCAGCATTCTCATATTCCTGACTGAACGACGCGGTGAAACGGTTGGGTCCCAGGCTCAGAACAGGGGTAAGGCCGACACGGATATTCAAGGCATCCTTTTGCTGGGTCTGAAAAAAGGCCCTGTTTTCTATCTTGGCATCAAACATTACAGACAAATATCTGGAAAGGGCCAGAGAAAGGCGAGACTCAAAACCGTTTGATCCGAGATACCTGTCATACCCCAGATCAAGATGATTGAGGAATAGTGAATTGCTCCAGACAGTTGTAAGCCCCTTCCATGAAAATCCGCTGGAAAGCCTGAAATAGTTCACGTCATAACCATGCTCCTTTCCATAAAAACTGTTGTAGTTTGTAACTGATGTGACCAATGAATAGGGGGTGTCAAGAAATCTATAGGCATGGTTTAACATCACAATGTTGGACAGCACATAATCGCTCTGTGGCGTGCCGGTATCCTCTTCAAGCAGGACATCGCCAATAACCGTCTCCACGAGCCTGTCGATCGGTGAGACCTTGACATTGTCATCATAACCATATGTCAATGTCAACGTGCCGGAGAAAAAATGTCTCTTTTGCGACGCGGCAATGATAGCGAGAAATTGCTCAATATTGCTCCGGACATTGGCCGGAGGATCGGTCTCCAGCACCTCTTTAAAGAGTTGCCCGGCAGCCTGAAAAGACCCGAGTTCCATATAAGAACGGGCTATTTCAAGCTTGATGCGCACGGCCTCCGGATCCATGATCAGGACCCTGTCAAAGGCCATGACAGCGGTCTCAAAATCGCCGGTCTCAAAGGCGGAACGGCCTAGATAGAAATTGATCTCCGGATTGGCCGGGTCATCGCGGAAGGCCTTTATAAAATGGGAAAGGGCCTCTTTATATTGACCGTCCGCAAAAAGCCGCCTGCCCAGACTGAAGTCGGTCTCAGGTGAAGCGCCTGCGTAAATCGTCGAGGCAAAAAACATAAAAATAAAAAAAAATGGAAGGGGAGAAGGTAGTCTCATAATTCGTAATTCCTAATTGTACATATCAATAAGGATAAGGTTGATTTTACAACAATAACCCCTTAAAAATCAAAAAAATATCGATCCGGCTTCTCAAAGGGACTGTTATTTCTGTATCCACTCACCCTTTTCATTCTGTATCATGTCGCCAGGCCTCGCCCTTTCCGAGTTTTTTGTTGCACGCAACCTGCCCACATCATCCGCCAAACTCCCCTGCTGGCCGGCAATCGCTTTGTAGACCCTGCGCCGGTCGCTGTTCTCGGACTCAACAACATCCTGATCCTGGTCAGCGCTCTTCAGGAACTCGAGAAACCCCTGATTGTTTTCACCCACTATCCCCTGCGCCTTAAGTTCCCTGATTACCGGCAGACGGGCCTTCATCCGTGCTTTTATGCCATTGTCCGCAACTGCCGTTGTTGTTAATGAAAAGGTCATTCCGATCAGCACTAACAGCGCTATAAATCCCCACATCCTGCTTTTCATGGTCAATCTCCTTTTTGACAGCCTTCTAATCGCCATCTTCTCAATCAGCCGATTCGCTGACAACATCCATTTCATAACCGTTCACCAGGGGTACGAATTACTCCATTTCATCTTCCAATTCATCAATATCACTGAAGTAATCATCCAGGGCCTTTTCCACCCGGATATTTACATCAATGGTTATGTGAATCGGCTTGATTTCCATTGGTTTAATCTCAACCTGGTGCCTTGTGCTGCATGCCGTCAACAGCATGACAAGCACAGCAGCCAATAGTATCCGTATCCCTGCGATTTTTCCCATAATCTATCTCCTGTCCAGTGATTTCTGATCACTCACATCCTGCATCATTTTCATAACGTCGGACAAACCTTTTCCATAGCTCAATATCCGGTCCAAAGGAAGCCTGAAATTAACATCCAGGCTTATGCCCTGAAAATTAGAACCCGGGGCAGTGGCCTCGACCCTTGCAAATCCTCCCAATTCCTCTCTGAAAACAAAGGGTAGCGGCCCGGCAGGACTTCCATCCAGCTTCAACCTCATAACCAAAATTTCATCCTCTGTGGAAAGCCCGAGTTTTGCCCATTTATAATCATAGTCTTTCAGCGCCTCCCTGGCAAGATCAAGTTGGGCGAACTGGACCGAGTCAACAGGGATACCTGCGGTGAGTATTTCAGTACCAAAAAGACGGATCTTCCCTCCCCTGCCGGGCGTTGAAAAAAGAAAGCCGTCGTTAAAGCTGATCTTCCCCCTGTTCCAGCGGACCGGGATGCGCCCATTCACCGTGCAACCACCCTCTGCCTGTACAGAACCAAGTTGCTCAAGAAGCATGGAGAGGTTCAGTCTGTCGCAGAAAAGAATCAGATTATAATCCTCTCTTAAAGGGGAAATCCTTAAGGCCTGGGTATGGATACGGCCGTCACACCAGTTAAAAACACCCTTTTCCACAAACAGCGATCCTCCTGATTCAATTTGAAAGTCAATTGCACCTCCGTCTATCTCAATCTTGCCCATTCGTGCCTTTTCAAAGGTCAATATCTGGCCCGGCGCGCTCTGCAGTGCCAAAAGATCGGGTATTGCCAGAGACACGTTAATGCCTTCCACCTCCATCCCCTTTTCCAAGGAGAGCAACTTGCCACTGGACAAGGCACCCTTCAGACTGCAGTTGTAAGCGGAACCGGAACACGACAAAGCGCCAACGCCCTCGAATGTTCCATGAACGGAAAATCCGGCCGCACCAGGCAAAAAATCGCCCAGCTCAACAGGAAAAGCCGGGGTATATTCCGGTATCTCAAAATCGATTAACGCCTCAAATCGATCTGAACCCAAAAAACCGGCCTCCCCGGAAAAATTCAGCTCAAGACCTGGAATCAGACCGACTTTCTGCTCTCCCTCAACAACAATTGACATTCCCTTCTGGCAAACCCTGACCAACCCGGCGCCAAGCTCCATTCCGTTTATTTGAACGGATTCCACCACCAATTTACCTTTATCCCCGGGCTCCAAACAGGGCCATTTCAGAGGGATCTCTCCGCTTATGCCGCTGATTGCAATTTTTCTCTTTTCATCAGACATCATACCATCTGAAAACAAAAGCATGCCGTCCAGGCTGAAATTTCCTGAAAGAGCGCTGATATGTCCGGCCAATGAGACCCGGGGTAAAGCGACTTTGAACGAATCCGCTTTTGCATGCAATCCGGGAAGCCTTACAATATATTCCGCACTTCCCTCTTGGCCTGATCCCTTTCCAGATATCTTAAATTGCGGAGAGCCGGATTCCAGGAGTAGACCCCCTGTTTCAAACACCGGACCGGAGAGGCCGGGATCTCCGGTCGCTGCATCAAAGGTCCATCCTTCCGGTGAATAGTCTCCCCTGAACACCAAATTAACGGCTGTATCATGCTCCACCGACTTTTCAACCTTTGCCCGAATTTTCCCGGCGCATCCCACTCCTGACAGTGTCTTGGTAAAATCAGCCGTGAAATCCAAGACCTGAACAGGAATCGGTGATACGATGTCAAATCCACTCAAATTCACAAGGTAGCGGTCCGTGCCATCCTTGTTGAGCGTCAACCTGACCGGCCGTAATCCGTGGCCCTGGTCAGCCCTGTTTCTGATCTCAACCCCTTTGACCGCAAAGTCCGCCTCAAAAACTTCACCCTCCACGGATAATGAGAAAATCTCAAACGGGTCGGCTGAAAGCTCCGCATTGCCGGCGATCTTAAGATTGCCTGCAAGACTTACATCCGGAATCATTGCACAGAGATCGGCAAACCTTTCAAGCTCCACACCGGAGGCATCAAACGTAGTGTAAATTCTCTCCTGTTCAGGATCAATAATGACTGCCAGATGCACCTCCCGGCCGCGCGGGAAGAGCCGTACATCACATATAAGCCCGCCTGAAGCGCCGGCTGCGGGTATTACGTCAATCTCGACAGGCAGCCTGAATTCCCTGTTTTTGAAAAAAAAGACAAGGGTGGCGTCACGAATTTCAAGGATTTCAAAAGAGAATGGGAGAGAAAAGAGGCTGGATAAAGGTTTTGGCTGTTTTCGTGAACAGATGGAGCGAAATCCAGGCCAATGAGACGAAACCGATTGCCGCTGTATTCAGCACTGACCTGAATACCACTCAGAACGATGCGGCCGACCTGTCTGTTTATGAGACTTAAAGGCGAGTAGTCAACACGGAGAGATTCCATCCGGAACGCCGGTTGTTGCCCGGGTTCACCGATTTTCAGGGAACCGAGATCAGCCCCGGTCAGCCCGATACGCCGGACATCACACGAAAAACCGGGAATTCCGGCAGATCCGGCCAGACCTGGAAGGAGACTCTTTTCCGCATAAAACGGCAGGCAAAAATATCCAATGACAAAAATGGAGGAAAAAACAAGGCCGGTGGCCAAGAGGGTCCACAATACGAGCCTCCGGCCCTGACTGACTTGGGGGAAAAAATCGCGGATCGGCCCGTACCTCCTATTTAGTAACCGTTCACCAGGGGTACGAACTTACGGGACCCCCCGGCATGTAAGCGTTCACCCTATTTAAAATGAGCCAACTCTGCTACAGAATCCTGAATCAGACGCTGGACCATGGTGTCCAGAGTGACGCCGCGCTGCTGCTTTCTGGAAAACCCCAGGACATTGGTTGCATTGGCGTCATGCTCCATTTTCTTTTC
>DAOVYS010000128.1 GCA_030635485.1 Pseudomonadota bacterium
ACATTACAGGAAAATTCTGCCATGAAGTCTGTCACCACTCAGACAGGCCGTGTTATCATGATGAGGGTTACATGTGCGTGGCAAAGCATACATTTGAAACAGGTAAATCTCACACAGCGATCCATACCCACAAGGACAAAGACGGAAAGCCTGCTTATGTAGAGGTTCGGTCCTATCCGATGAAAGATGAATCAGGCAATATTGTCTCGGTCATTAAGGTTTCCAATGATATTACGGAAAAGAGGAAACTTGAAAATCAGCTACGCCAGGCCCAGAAGATGGAAGCTGTCGGCCGGCTTGCAGGCGGTATTGCCCATGACTTTAACAACATCCTCACCATCACAATAGGGTATTGCGACATCTTGAAGATGGATATGGGTGAGGATAATCCCTCAAGAGCCGATATAGACCAGATTCTCGGAGCATCTCACAAGGCCGCCCGTTTGACCCAAAGCCTTCTCGCCTTCAGCAGGCAGCAGACAATCCACCCGGAGCCGGTCAGGCTGCATGAGATTATACAAGGAATAAAAAAACTGTTAATGCGTCTCATTGGTGAGGATATCGAGATCAAGACCGACCTTTGCGATAAAAATTTGACCATAATGGCGGACAGCGGCCATATAGAGCAGGTGCTGATGAACCTTGGCGCCAATGCAAGAGATGCCATGCCGGATGGAGGCACATTAACCATAACCATTGACAGGGTGGAACTGGACAATGGTTTTATGAAAATGCACGGTTATAAAGAAGCGAGCGGTCTCTATGGACTTATTACTGTTTCCGATACAGGCGAAGGCATGGACGAAGAGACAAGAAAGAAAATATTTGAACCCTTCTTTACCACCAAAGAGCTGGGAAGAGGCACCGGGCTCGGGCTGTCCATAATATATGGAATAGTCAGACAGCACAACGGGTTTATCGATGTTTACAGCGAACCCGGCAAGGGCACAACATTTAAGATATATCTCCCTGTGATCAGATCAGCGGTTAAAAAAGTTGAACAGGAGACCCTGCCCACACCGAAAGGCGGCACAGAGACGCTGCTTGTGGCGGAAGACGAGGAATCGCTCAGAGAACTCATGAGAATTATCCTGGAACGTTCCGGGTATAAGGTCATAGAGGCTGCGGACGGAGAGGAAGCCGTTATAAAATTCAAACAAAACAAAGAGACAATAAAGCTTCTCATACTTGACGTCATAATGCCGAAAAAAGACGGCAAAACGGCCTATGAAGAGATAAAGAGGATAAAACCCGACATCAAGACCATTTTTGCAAGCGGCTACGGCACTGATATTATAGACAAAAAAGAAATTATCAAAACAGGAATAGAGTTTATTCAAAAACCGATCGATTCAACCGAGTTTATAAGAAAAGTGAGAGAGGTGCTGGATTCATAACCGTTCACCAGGAGTATCTTGTCCTTTTTCCAACCGGTGCGAATAAATGGACTTTCAGCGGCACTCGGAATATTTTTTACATTTTACTGTATATCGATATATGATATAATCATATCATGATTCAATCATTCGCCAGTAAAATTGCCCGTGATATTTACCACGGCAAAAACAGTAGAAATTCCAGGAAGCTACCGGTGAAATTGCACCCCAAGGCACGCCGTCTCCTGGACCAGCTTAACGCAGCGCCATCCATAGACTTCCTTAAAGTGCCACCGGGCAACCGGTTGGAAAAACTCATTGGCAACATTGAAGAAAAATGGAGTGTGCGGATTAATAATCAATGGCGTGTTGTTTTTATCTGGAAGGGGGAAGATGCCCATAACGTTGCCATAGTTGATTACCATTGAGGAGGAAATCAAATGCTGCCTAAATACAGACCCCCCACACATCCCGGGGAAATGCTACTTGAAGAATTCCTGAAGCCATCAGGTATAAGCCAGACAGTACTGGCCAAACATCTTGGCTGGCCTTATGCAAGGCTGAACGAAATTATTAACGGCAAAAGAGGGATCACCGCCGCCTCAGCCCTTGATCTTGGTGAAGCGCTTATGACCGGTCCGGAATTCTGGCTCAATCTACAGCGTGACTGGGATCTTTGGCACAGCAAACAGAAGCATTACGCTATTCAGCCATTGCCTGATTTTGCTGATCAGGCGGTTGCATAGCCACAAGCAAGTAATCAGTGCAGACACGCAGGTCTGCCCCTACGCCCTCAATGCCATTAACTTAAGGGAGTTGACCATCAATTTGTAGGTTGGGTTGAGGAACGAAACCCAACAAAATCAAGGCAGAATGTTGGGTTTCGCAAGCTCAACCCAACCTACACGGGAGCAATAAATTCTTAAGTTAATGACATTGCCTACGTCCTTCATAATTCGATATTCGACATTCAATCAACCGAAAAGGCCTGCCTGACCTGATTACGGCCTCCATTTTTTGCTTGATATAGCTGGTCGTCCGCCAGCTTTATCAGCCTTTCGGGTGACGTATCAAGGTCGGGGATGAGAGTGGCCACCCCAATGCTCACGGTCACCACATCTCTCACCTTGGAAGTTTTGTGAGGGATGGTCAAGCCTGCAACAGCCCGGCAAAGGTTTTCCGCTATAATCATAGCCGCTTCCTCATCGGTATCGCCAAGAACAACCGCAAACTCCTCTCCGCCATAGCGGGCTGCCAGATCACCGGGCCTGCGGCATCCTCCCTGGATCTCCATGGCAACCCTTTTCAGCGCCTCATCACCCTTGAGATGGCCATAGGTGTCATTGTACGCCTTAAAATAATCGATATCGCTAATTGCAAGAGAAAGAGGCTGCCGACTTCTCAAGCATCTTCTCCATTCCTGAACCAGAAACTCATCAAAATTTCGACGGTTGGCCAGCATGGTCAGCCCATCCAGGTCGGCAACCATCTTCAGTTGCCGGCTCTTCTGGTAAAGGGCGATATGTGTCTTTACCCTGGCCAGCAGGATGGCATGGTTGAAAGGCTTGGTAATATAATCAGCCGCCCCGAGTTCAAACCCCTTTAGCACGTCTTCGGTTTCAATCCTGGCTGTAAGGAAAATGACTGGAATATCCATGGTATCCAATGAATCCTTAAGCCTTTTGCACGTCTCATAACCATCCATCTCAGGCATCATCACATCGAGTAAAATGATGTCCGGATGGACCTTGCTCACCGTTTGCAGCGCCTGCAGACCATTCTGAGCAACATTAATCTGATACCCCTCTGATTTAAGCATGGTTCCCAGTACCTGGATGTTCTTCGGAGTATCGTCAACGATCAGGACACGGGCTTTATCGGTTACACCTTCTGCTTCACGGCCCATCTTTTTCATAGCTGTATCCTTTTTTCTTGAACCAGTAAATATTCGGCCACCCGACCTACATAAAAGCAACGTCTTATGTAGGTCGGGTTAGGCCGATAGGCCATAACCCGACGCTTTCAACCCGGTTTTTGTCGGATTACGCTTTGCTAACCCCGAAAAGGGGCGGGTTTGGAACCCGCCCCTACAATTGATTTTGTCAGGGAAAGGGTTGGACGAAAATTTGCTTTCTAACCGCTCAGCCTGTCCAAAATCTCAGGAAATGCCTGAAGGATTCCTGGGATCGCTTGCATGTCAAAAAGGACGGCTCCGGACCGCAGATCATCACCCCAGGCTGACAGGGGGGGACATGCGTACTTTTCACCAAGCTCCACGGCTGTGGTTCCAAGTTCCTCAATATCGTTTATGGTCAAGGTCTCTGAGACTTCTTCCCATTGCGTCTTGATCTCATTATGCAGGATTGTCCGTAGTTCCTCAAGATCAGTACCCGGCTGCAGGGTAAAGCCTTCAGAAAAGTAGCCTTTTTGAGAAGATGCCCGAGAAGTTCTTTCACCTTCCGGTCTCATGGAGACAATGGAATATTTGAGAAACTTCTTCAATTCGGCGATCAACCGTGCCCTGGACAGGGGTTTGCTCAAAAAACCATCAAACAGTTTTCTCAACTCCATCTCCGTATCTTTCATAGCACTGGCCGTAACCGCAATCATCTTAATGTCCTGCAACTCCTTATCGTTCCGAATCCGCTCCGCGGCCTGCCACCCATCAAGAACAGGCATTTTTATATCCATAAGAATAAGATCAGGATGATGTTCTCCGGCCAGATCAACAGCCTCCCTGCCGTTTTCCGCCTCAATAATCCTCAATTTCGGATATGTGAGGTATCCCTTGGCAAGTTCCCTGCTCAACTTGTGATCTTCGGCAACCAATATCACTGCCTCGTCAAAGTCTATCCCGTTGGCAGTAAAGTCAGACTCAATCCGACCGGCGGACTCTGTCTGAGCTGCGACCTCGATCCCCCTGAATGTAACCTGAAATGTGGAGCCCTCCCCCTCTTTGCTTTCAACGGAAAGGACTCCTCCCATCATTTCCGCCAAACGCTTGCTGATGGCAAGTCCAAGTCCTGACCCGCCATACTGAATCTGACTCTGCCCCTCCTGCTGTGTGAAGGCTTCAAAGATTATCTCCTTCTGGTGTTCGCTTATACCTATCCCTGTATCTTCAACAAAAATAATGACATCCGCCCTGTCCGGTTCCACACCATTGACTGCGGCGGAAAGTTTGATATAACCCGATGATGTGAATTTGACGGCATTGCCGAGGAGATTAAAAAGTATCTGACGGAGACGGTTTTCATCAAGGATAAGCGCCTCCGGCAGATTGGGATCGATTTCCACTATAAACTCCACCCCCTTTTTTTCTATTTGGGGGGCAAAAAGGCATTCTGTTTCCTTTATAACGGACCAAAGGCTAACAGCCGAATATTGGAGAGCCAGTTTGCCGGCCTCTACCCTGGAGAGATCGAGAATATCGCTGATCAGATTGAGCAGGGTCTTTCCACTGGAACGGATGGCGGACAGATATTCAAGCTGTTGCCGGTCATAAAGCTCGTTGCTCAGGATATCGGCAAAACCGAGAATAGCGTTCATCGGCGTCCTGATCTCATGACTCATGTTGGCAAGAAATTCACTTTTGGCCCTGTTGGCCGACCGGGCAGCCTTTGTGGCCTTTTCAAGGGCACTTTCCACCAGCTTGCGTCCGGTGATGTCCCGAAACACCTCAAGCACCATTGAGGGCCGCCCCTCCGCATCATGGCCGGCAACATCCCATGTGCACCAGAATATTCTTTTCTCGCCATTGGAAAAGGGCAAGGTCATTTCAACCTCATGGCTCTTGCCGTCGTCAAGTGTTTGAGCGCCCCGACAATATTGACAAGGATGATCGGATCCCAAAAAAACCGTATGACATTTCCTGCCGACAATGTCTTTACCAAACATCTCAACGGCAATATCATTTGCCCATACCACGTTGAAATCATGATCAATAACCTGCATCGGGTCGGTAATGGAACCAAGAATGCCCGCCATTTTCTCCTGCAGGGCTTCCGCCTCCTTTTTTTTCTCGAGAATCTCGATATTGTAGGCGTCGACCTTATTGGACATGGTTCGCAGGTCCTGAACCATTTTGTTAAAAGAGCGGGCCAGCTCACCGAACTCATCACGAGTATTGACGGAAACCGAGAGGTTGAGTTCACCTGAACCGATTTCACGGGTTGCCTCTATAAGTTTTTGAATCGGCCCTGCAAAGGCGCGGCTGAGCAGAAAGGTCAGACCCAGGGCCAGCAGCAGCGCCACCCCGCTCCATGCGAGAAACATGAAACGAATACGGGCAATTCTCTGATCCGTGGCCGCAATGGCCTGGAGGGCCTGCTGAACATTGTTGGTAATGAGAGGTGTAATATAGGTATCATACTCCTGTGAAAACTTGGTAATACGGTCGAGGGCTGTATCGAGTTCCTCGTTATCACCACCCTTTTCCCGCAAGAGTATGACCTCGCTGATAAGTGAGGAAAACCTGTCAAGTCTCTCGTTGACCGCATGGAGGCGACTATGTTCAATCGTGCCGTGATGATGAAGGTCGTGCCGTGCTCGCAGATCTCTCATGTCCCGCAGAGATTTTTCCAGATCCTGTCTCTCCTCGGATGCACCTGACTCCGCATAACGGCGGGCAAATGTTTCGGCATGATACATCTTGGTCTGAAGCTCGGCCATTATGAGGGTGCCTGGCAAAAGTTTCCCGCTTATTTCAAGAAAATCCTGATATATACGTTGCTGGACAAACAGGCTGAGGCCACTGGTCACAAAAACCAGAATCGAAATGCTTGTAAAACTGAGCAGAAATTTTTGAAAAATCGTCATCTCAGCACACCTTAAAAGCGTAGTAACAAATGGTGCGCAATGCACACCCTACTCTTTGCCGACATGGGAAGGAATTTGCATCTCGCCTTTTCCTCCCCAATCCGGAGGATAAATCTTTTTTTCAACAAACCTGTGAATGGTTGAATAAGGCCATCCGACCGGGGTTTCAGCCAAGCCATGTTTCACCGGATTAAAATGAATGTAATCGCAATGGTTACGGAAATCACGATCATCCCGAATCAGATGTTCCCAGAATCTCCGTTGCCAGATCATCCCTTCATGTCGTTGTTTTTGTGAATCCGATGGCCGGGCAGCGGGCAACATGCCCTTTATCAACATCCCTTCATCACGAACGATTTCATGAATCCGCCGGGTAAAACCGGCCTTAATTATCCCCCATCGTTTCGAATAATCCGTATCCCCTTCCGGCAATTGCCAGATACAATGCATATGATCCGGCAGCAGCACCCAAGCCACGATGCCAAAAGGACGCTCACGCCGAACATCATCAATCGCCACCCGCAGCATCGTCCGGCACGGTTCATCACACAGAATCGGTTGCCGACACCAGGTCACCACCGTGAAAAAATAGGTATTCCCCGTCCGGGCTCGGATATAATTCGGCATGTTTCAAACCACCATTTTAATATTTGCCCACCCCGTACGGCCCTCCGTAGGGTGTGCATCGCGCACCATTAAGCACCACACACCATCCGAATAACAAATGGTGCGCAATGCGCACCCTACCCGGCTTTCCGTGTTGTCCCCAACAATAAGAACGGTATGATTTGCAAGACCGATGATCTCACGTGAAATAATCTTCTACCCTAAGGGTAAGGTCGTTGGCTGATACAAGCAGATGTTTTTCGATTTTTTGCCTTGCGTCCAGGTTTACAAAATATATGCTGATACCGCCAACCAGCACAAGGGGCAGGAGGCTGATCAACATAAGCAGGGCCAGAGTCCTGGTCAATATCCTGTTATGCCAGGAAATTTCCATCTCATGGGTGATATTTTTCAACATTTCGCCCGTCACCTATAAACATTCGGGTACGTGTGAAAAACTTTAAAAAACCACGGAATGTAAATGTTTGGCAGTGCTTCAGGTGCACGCGATCAGGCTGGAGAACTATAGTTGGCTATGTTCTCCAGCCTGATCGCACCCCAAGGGCACTTCCGTTGGGCGCGTGCAGACAGATGAAGTGCTGCCGAATATTTACCGTCACCTGTAATA
>DAOVYS010000124.1 GCA_030635485.1 Pseudomonadota bacterium
GAGTTGGGAGATAGAAAAAAAACTGCTGTAAAAAATTTATCCGGCGGCATGAAACGACGCATAATGATTGTAAGGGCGCTTACACATTCGCCCAGGATACTTTTCCTGGATGAACCTAGCGTGGGGCTGGATGCCAACATCCGCCGGCGCATCTGGGCGCTTGTAAAAAAGATTCAGCAAGACGGCACGACGATTTTTCTTACCACCCATTATATTGAAGAGGCTGAATTTCTGGCCGAGCGGGTTGCATTCATCGACCGGGGAAAGATTGTCGCCCTGGATACGCCGCAAAACCTGATGCAGGGAATCGGTAACTGGGCCTTGGACCAATTCGAATCCAATAATCTGCAGGCTCGCTATTTTAAAACCCAGGAGCAGGCAAAAGAGTATGCAGCCGGACACAATGGAGGATTTACGCTACGCCGGGTGAATTTAGAGGACGCGTTTCTTTCACTTACAGGGAAAAAAGTCAAATGATACATGGCTGGACAGCGGTTTATTCCAGAGAAATATTGATATTGAGGCGGCGTTTGTCCAGGATGATAAGCGTCTGGTCCGTTTCCCCACTGCTTTATCTTGTGGCGTTCGGCTATGCCATGGGCAAAGACATCACAATAACGGGACATACCTATCTGGAATTTCTGATTCCGGGCCTGGTTGCCATGAGCAGTATGACACAGGCGTTTGCGATCAGCAGTGAGATTAATATCTCCCGGTTTTACTGGCATATATTTGAAGAATTTCAAGTGGCGCCCATCAGCAGTTGCGCTTATGTGCTCGGAGAGGTCTTTGCCGGTGTGACCCGGGCCTTTCTCGCCGTTATCGTGATCCTTTTTTTCGGCATCGTGTTTGACGTTGTGCTGTCTTATAATCTTTTTTTCTGGATCGCGATCTTTTTAAACAGCTTTCTCTTTTCTTCCCTTGGCGTGGGACTGGCCATGCTGGTCAAGTCGCACGCGGATCAAGCCCTGCTCAGCAGCTTTATCATCACTCCCATGGCCTTTTTGGGGGGCACCTTTTTCCCTTTGGATCGGCTTCCGGTCTGGTCCCAAAAGGTTCTTTTCTGCCTGCCGCTCACCCATGCCGCAAAGGAGATTCGCGCGGCATCTTTCGGCCAACAGCCGGATTTGGCTGGGTATCTTGTGCTCGCCGCTATCGGGGGGCTGCTTTTTTTTCTCGCAATAGTGTGCGTTAACCAGGCCAGAGACTGAATCCGTGTCAAACAGCAAAAAAATATCCAACCGGCTCATGTATGGCATGATCGGTATCTCTTCAGTTATTCATATGCTGATATTCATGCAACTTTCCGGCGTATGCCGGTCCGAACCGCTGTCTTACATAGAATTGACAATTCAGGATGTTTCAAAACCGGTTGGCAGATCAATCCCGCGTCCCAGGGTTCACCGTAAGGTGCCCGAAATCCGGGCTGTTAATAAAAAGTTGAATATTCGGAAGCAGGATGTGCCGCGCATAGCTGTTAAAAAGTTGACTATCCGAAAGCAAGATATGCCGCAAATAAAAGTCGAGCCATTACAAGACAACTTGAGTGACACCGTTATGGAGGATATCAATGCGCCCGATATGCCCGAGGTTTCAGGCCTCAACATGCCGGACTTGAATCCTGGCTCCATTGTCGGCCATGTGACAAAAAACGACTATTTCGACATGCTGAGGCTCAAGATAGAGAGCTGTAAACGATATCCCCGATCTGCAAGGGTAAGACGAATCGAGGGAAGGGTGACGCTCCGGTTTGCGGTCGCAACAGACGGGAGCCTCTCCTCCTTAGAGATCGTAAAACATGCAAGACACACCAGCCTGGATAAAGCCGCGTTAAATGCGGTAAGAGATGCCGTCCCGTTTCCGGCGGTCCCGGAAGGCATGTTCAAAGGGCCGCTTCCTATGGAGATAACTATTGTATTTGAGTTAACGTGATTTTGAAATCGATTTTAAGGAGGTGAAGTGTTGAGACAAAAAAAAGAAGGCAGCTTTAACCGGCTAGGGTCTGCAAGCTGCCTTCAGGGTGAACCATCCTCGGATTAACAAGGATGCTTCTTTTATAATTTATCATTGAAGCGTTTCTTCGTCAATCCCAGGGGTGGTTTATATGTAAGATCAATTATTTTTATGGAGAATCTATTGATGGAGAAACGAAAAACAAGCTGTTCAGGTCCGTCATCAAGGGCGGACATGCCGACCCACATATCAAAAAAGATTTTACGGATTATCCCGGCTTTTTTTCTTGCCTCGTCTGTTTCCATTGCATGGGCCGGTGAGGAAGTAACCAGGCTGGATGACATTGTGGTTACCGGCACTAAAACGCCCCATACATTACAGGATGTTCCTGTTGAAACCATCGTTATTACCGCTGAAGATATCGACCGGACAAACGCGCAAAATGTCATGGATGTTTTAAACGATATCCCCGGCATTCAGACAGCAAACCATGATGACGTCTTTGGAACCTATACCTGGGTTGCAAAGATGCGGGGGCTGGACTTTAACAGCGGCTACGGCCTGGTACTTATTGACGGCCGGAGAGTTATGGGATGCGGTCAAAGCGGCGGAATGGGGGAGTATGGTGTCGGACTGAACCAGATCCCCGTGAATATGATTGAACGTATAGAAGTGGTTAAAGGGCCTGGTTCGGCATTATACGGCAGTGATGCAATGATCGGTGTTATTAACATTATCACTAAAAAGGCGCCCAAGGAGGCGACCGGATGGGCCGGTGTAACCTATGGAACGTATGATGTAAAAAAAGAAAACATCGATGGTTCCGAAGAGGAGGCTCATGGCAGCAGAAATCTGTCTCAAGCGTATGTCTCCTATGGGGACAGGATTTCCGACCGTTTCGGCTACCTGCTGCATTACAATTATGAAAGCGCTGATGATATTAACAAAGATCCTCTTAAATCGGACAGACACTCTTTTTTGGGTAAACTGGATGGTGAGTTAAGCGAAAATATCGACCTTTATCTAAAGTGTGAGTTGAGTGATTATGAAAAAACCGGCAGTCGGCAGGAAGATAGCTATAACCTTTCAGCTGGAATCGATTTTTGGCTAAGCCCGAATCATTTGCTTTCATTGAAAGGGTATACATACGATTGGGATTTTATCCACGGCTATCCCGGGTATTCATATGGCTATAAATACGGCGATGTAGGATATAACCAGGGCGAGATTCAATATACCTGGAATTTCAGTGACTGGAATACCCTTGTAATTGGCGGAGAAACCATATGCCAGAATATTGATTACAAGATCGAAAACAGTGATGGAAGTGTAACTGTTGTTGATGAAGATGTGAAAATATCAAGCCTGTACGTACAGGATGAAATCATCCTGTTTGACACGCTTACCCTGGTCGGCGGCGCCCGCTATGATGATCATTCAACATTCGGGAGCAAGGTAAATCCCAAATTCAGCCTTATGTATAAACTCTTTAAAGACACAACATTCAGATCTTCGGTGGGTAGATCATTTAAGTCGCCTACTATTCGTCAGCTTTATTACAGTACTCCTTACAGGCACGGCAGTTTTTATGCCCAGTCCAATACTGATCTGAACCCTGAGAAAGCGGTCGGGTATTCCGCAAGTATTGAGCAATGGTTTTTTGACGGGATGCTCATGGTTGACCTGGGCTATTTCAGGAATGATGTGGAGGAGATGGTGGTCAGGGAAGATACCGGCAGTTTGTTGAACGGCCTGCCGCTGATGATGTATTCAAATGTTGAAAAGGCATGGACACAGGGAGTTGAGTTCATGTGTAAGACCTATCTGCCGGGTGGGTTTTCAGCCACTCTGTCATACACCTATACTGATACGGAGAATGAGGAGACAGGCAAGGAGTTGACCTATGTTTCAACTCACAGCGCCTCATTCAGCCCGGCCTATGAGTGGGAGAAATACGGCCTGGGTCTGAGCACCACTGTTTCTTATAGCGGAAAACAGTATACCAATTCCGGCAATACCCAACATATCAACGCCTCAACCGTCATGGATGCAAAAATCTATAAGCATCTTTCCGAAAAGGCTAAATTGTCTTTTGAAGCGGATGATATTTTTGATTCCGACGAGGGCAGAGAGGGAGTATATCACGCAGGCAGGACGTTTGCCGTTAAATTGGATATTACATTTTGACAATATCTGTAACAAAAGGAGAATTGAACATGAAAAAAATATTTTCATCAAAGAATTTTAATTTGTTTTTTATTTCTATTTTTATTCTGATGTTTTTCAGCGTCCCTGTTTATGCCCATTATCCCTGGGTGAATATAACCGATTATACGCCTGAAACCGGATCAACCCTTCAGATGACCATAGGATGGGGCCATAAGTATCCTCTGGCAGGCTTTTTGAAAAAGGATTCATTGGAAAATTTGGAACTCATAGGGCCTGAAAAGTCCGGCACGGGCTTAACCTTTGTCTCTGACCTGGAAATTGAATCAGAGGAGAGTATAAGTGTGGCTGGAGCATATGTGGTTGCAGCCACAAGAAAAGCCGGCTTTTACACCAAAACCGCGCAAGGAGGCAAAAGGTGTTCAAAAAAGAACCTGGAAAATGTAATCAGGTGTTACTTTTCTCATATGTGCATGAAGGCGATTGTCAATGTCGGAGCAGGAGAGGGAAGGGCGGATGTCAGGGTCGGCCATCCAATGGAAATCATTCCCCTGAAAAATCCAGTGGATTTAAGGGCTGGTGATTATATGCCCATTCAGGTCCTTTACAATGGAAAACCTTATAATGGAGATATTTTTGCAACGTATGCCGGTTTTTCCACGGAAAAAAATGTCTTTGCATATGCCGCCAAAACGGACAAGAAAGGCAAGGGTAAAATCAGGATATTGCAGCCGGGCGTCTGGATGATCAAGGCAGGCCACGAAGAGCCGTATCCGGATCAGAATGAATGTGATGTGGAGTCGTTTGTCGCCACGCTGACCTTTGAGATAAGGTAAGTAAGCGATTGCAGGCACAGAGTGGAACCGGTGCATTACCCATTTGTCCGGAGCCGAAAAAATATTGTTGGGTTTCGCCTTGATGGATGATTTTTTCTCTACCTGTGAAAAATGTAGGTTGGGTTGAGGAACGAAACCCAACAATACAAGGCCGGCTCAACCCAACCTACTTTGTGCCTGTGCAGTTACAACAATCCGGGGAAAACGCTGATGAAATCTATTCTATTTTGGATATGTTTGACAGCCTCTATTCTGATGCTTGCGGATATTGGCCACACCCATGGCGTGCGCGGAAGAATCGGTTCGGAAACCGCCATTTTGGTGGAAGCCGAATATGATGACGGCGAGCCTGTGAGTTATGCGGCTGTAGAGGTTTTGGATCCGGAAGAAAAAATACCGTTTCAGACCGGTAGAACCGATAGAAACGGCCGGTTCCTTTTTTTGCCTGACAAACCAGGAGAGTGGAAAGTCGTTGTAAACGATGAGATGGGCCATCGAGTTGCATTAAAAACCACTATTGATAAGAGCATCAATTTGACCGGAAATGGAGATCAAACTGATACAAATGGGGATCACGGCTCTATTTCAAAATATGAAAAGGCCTTAATGGGGATCACGATAATATTCGGTATCTGCGGGTTTTTTTTCTGGTGGAATGGGAAGAAAATTCGCGCTGAATGTGAGGGCTAAAAGAAGCTGTTTCGTCTGTTCCCGCACAGTTTGTTTCTTCCATCAAGAATCATTCATGGCGCAATGCCGTAATGGGATCGAGCCGGGCGGCTCGCATGGCTGGATATAGACCAAAGACGATGCCCACCGACATGCTGATTCCCAGGGACAGGACCAGGCTTGAGCCCGTTACCACGGTGGGCAGGCCGGTTATACGTGTTATCAGCCAGGGAAGAAACAGGCCCACCGCGATACCTGCCAGGCCGCCGGTTGTCGAGAGCACCACGGTTTCAATAAGAAATTGGTGTATAATCTGTCTGCCTTTGGCGCCGATTGCCCTGCGAATGCCTATCTCCCGGGTGCGTTCCGTAACCGAGGCGAGCATGATATTCATAATGCCGATACCGCCCACCAGCAGGCTGATAGCCGCAATGGAGCCCAAGACGATATTAAAGGTCCGTTTGGTGGCCTTTGCCTGATGTAACAGGGTAAGGGGCACCTGAATGTGATAATCGTTTTTCTTGTGAAATCGGGCCAGCATGGCAAAAATTCCCTTGGCAGTGGATTCGACGTTCTCGATCTCATCCACCTGTACGATGATTTGGTGCAGCTCTACCATCTCGGCCAGCCTGGATCCGGCGGTGCGTCTTACCATGATATCGCCGAAGTGTTCACGTGCCGTGCTGATCGGAACATAGGCATCCATCTCCTGATCCGGGGTCTGAATGGTCCCGCCCTGACTCGCCTGGCTCCGTACAATCCCGACCACCACAAAATAACTCGCGCCGATCCGCACGGATTGTCCGATAATATCTTCTCCGGCTAACAGACGGCGGGCCGCATGTTCCGTAAGCACCGCCACATTGGTTTTTTCCCTCAGATCTTTTGGCAGCAGAGATCGTCCTGCAATTATCGGCCGTTTGACCAGATTGAACCAGGCCGGAGTGGTGCCCACCACCCGCAGTTCCAGCGCCCGCGTGCCGAACCTCGCCTGCTTGCGTATTATTTTTGCCGGTACGGTACGGTTGATTGTTGAAAAGTTCCCACTCAATCTGATTTCGTCTTCATACAATAGACCATAGATACCCATATAGGTCCTTTGTACGGCCTTGCCGGTTTCATCCGTGGGTTTGATTGAGTTTATAATGATGTTATTGCTGCCGAGCAGCTGAATCTGCTTCAGCGCCTTTTTGCCGGCGCCTTCACCCACCGCCAGCATGGCCACCACGCTGCTGACCCCGAAAATCATGCCCAGCATGGTCAAAACTGAACGCATCCCATGGAGCGTCAGGTTCTTAACGCCTGATTTTATTTCCCTTATGAATTTTTGTGTAAACATGATTGTAGAGCAATTAGGAATTAGGAATTGATTTATACCGCCCTTACAGGGCTTGGTTTTTGGCTATGCCGGAGACCCAGGGCGTTGCCCTGGGCTGTTGGATGCCGCCCTTACAGGGCTTTATTGCCGGGTAGTTTCAGCTTCCCCTTGTCGATGCCCCCCCTCAATACGTGGTCCCTGAAACGGCTAGGCCGGATCAGATTTTTAACGCCCTGAAAGGGCAATATTCAAGAGCCCAGGGCAAGGCCCTGGGTTTGTGTCAGGGTCTGTTGCAAAGCCCTGAAAGGGCGATATAAGTCAGTCTCTGGGAAGTGTGCCGTGATTTTATTTATATCGCCCTTACAGGGCTTGGTTTTTGGTTATTCCGGGGCCCCAGGGCGTTGCCCTAGGCTATCGAATACCGCGCTTACAGGGCTGATTGCCGGGCATTTCGATTTTTCCATAACATTCGTAATTCGTAATTTTCTTTATTCAATATAATCAATCCTGCCGTCGAGCATATAGATGCGTTTTTTTGCATAAGCGGCTATGTCGGCCTCATGGGTCACCAGGACAATGGTCTTGCCGTGGCTGTTCAGATCGGCCAGTAACCGCATGATCTGTGTGCTGGTGGTGGAATCGAGGTTGCCCGTAGGTTCATCGGCCAGCAGAATATCCGGATCA
>DAOVYS010000172.1 GCA_030635485.1 Pseudomonadota bacterium
ACAACCGCTTTTGCCTCGGCAATGCAGAGATTTTTATCACGGTCACGTTCTAACAGCCGATCCACAAGCAGCATGGACGGCCGGTGGGGAACAAAAAGAGACGCAGGGGCGGGAAGAGTTGGAGGGGACATGGGATTAAACAATTCAAATTCGGCAAAGCCGGAAGTTGGAAGGTATGGAAGGTATAAAGTAAGCGTTCACTATTTTTAATCTCCTTGCTCAGCCAAACACTTGCGCAATGCCTCGCTCAATTGCTCTATATTATAAGAGGGTTTTCTTTTGCTTTATTTTTTGTCGAGGGAATTTGCTCGGAGGCGAGCAGATAAATATGAAAAATTGAGCCTGTTCCGTATTTGGATTCCACGGTTATTAATCCATCATGATTTTTGATAATCGAATAGGCGCCGGCAAGGCCCAGACCGCTTCCTGCCTGTTTGGTGGAAAAATAAGGATCAAAGACCTTTGAGATGTCTTTTTTCAGGATTCCCACCCCCTTATCTTTAATCGTTACCTTCACGTATCTGCCATTCTGCAACGGCAACGGATCCTGGGCGGTTACAGTCATGTTGTCAACGCATATGGTAATCGTGCCTCCGTCAGGCATAGCCTGGTCCGCATTTTTAACCACATTCTGGATGACCTGGCCGATCTGGCCCTCATCGATTATGACCGGCCAAAGGTTGTCTGTCATGAACAGATCACAATTTACATTTGAGCCGCTCAATGCAAAAGATGCTGAATCTTTTATCAGCCCCGTGATAAACGCCGGTCTCTTGACCGGCGCTCCTCCCTTGGAAAAGACAAGTAACTGCCGGGTCAGATCTCTGGCCCGGATAGATGCCTTTTCCGCATTTGTCAATCTTGCAAAAATTTGATCGTCGGATTTGACAAACCTCTTTGCCATGCAAATATTGCCCAATATTGCGGTCAGCAGGTTATTAAAATCATGGGCAATGCCGCCGGCCAGGATGCCGGTGGACTCCAGCTTCTGAACTTTGAGTAACTCTTGCTCCAGATTTTTGCGTTCCGAAATATCCCGAACCACACCCTGAACAACTTTCCGGCCGCCTACATCTAACAGACTTGCTGAAACCTCGGCAGGGAACTGTTCATTGTTCTTTTTCTTGAAAAGAATTTCAAAATTAACAAATCCCACGCTTAAAATTTCCTGAAAAGCCTGCTTTGTTTTTTTAAACATTTCCGGCGGATGAAGATCCATTATCTTGCACGACAATATTTCCTCTCTGCTAAAACCGCTTTGTTCAAGCGCTTTCTGGTTTACATCGATAATATTGCCATCCAGATCATGGACAAATATACCGTCACTGGAATACTGAAACAGATTTCTATATCTCGCTTCACTTTCCGAAAGAGCCTCTTTCGCCTGGTTGATATCGGTAATATCCGTACAAACGCCGGCGATCGCGTAGATCTTGCCGTCAGCATCATTCAGAGGAAATTTCGATGTGACAAAGGTATGTTCGCCATCTGCCAGGGGAATAGTCTCTTCAAACTCCACCAGAGCATTTTGTTTTTTGACCTCTTCATCCTGGGAACGAAAAAGCGCGGCTACAGGCTCAGGGAAAATATCAGAATCAACCTTGCCACAAATCTCTTCTCTGGTAATATGCGCCAGTCTTTCATACTCCCGGTTAATGAGTATATATCTGTAAGCGGAATCTTTAAGATAGATCGGCAAATTTGTGTTGTCGAGGATTGCATTCAGGTACTCCCCTCTTACACGTAGATCTTCATTTATATCCTTAAATTTTACCGCTTCATGCTCAAGTTCTTTGACCCTTTGCGCCAACTCATCATATGTTGGTTTTTCCGTCATTAAATGCACCTCAACTTCTTCAGATAAAAGCCGATCTTTGTTTTCCTTCCAAAAAATAAGCAAATCAGATTTTTTTACAAAAATATCGTACCCGTTCACCAGAAGCACGAACTTACGGGAACCCCCGGCATGTAAGCGTTTACATATATAACCCGCCATTAACGCTGATCACCTGACCGGTGATGTAACCGGCTTCCGGCCCCAGCAGGAAATTGACTACTCCGGCGACCTCTTCGGCCCGGCCTACCCTGCCGAGTGGAATACCGGCCACCATATCATCAAGGGGCAGGTCCTTGATCATCTCCGTTTCGATCAGGCCGGGGGAGACTACATTGACCAGAATGTTTCGCCGCGCCACCTCCCGGGCCAGGGATTTGGCGGCCCCGATCATGCCGGCCTTGGCAGCCGCATAATTGAACTGGCCGGACTGACCCGTTTCTCCTGAAAGGGAACTGATGGCGATAATCCTGCCTTGTCGCATGGGCAACATTGCCTTGACCATAATTCTGCTGAGCAGAAAAAAGCCGGTCAAATGCACATCGAGCACCAGATCCCAATCTTTCCTGTTCATCAAGGCCACAAGACCGTCTCTTGTTATGCCGGCATTATGGATAAAGCCAAAAGGAGTGACTTCCGCCAGGAGTGGCTCCAGGGCAGCCATCATGCCCTCTTCATCCGACACGTCAAAGGGCAGCAGGGTGCAAATCCGGCCGATTTTTTCCACATCGTTGCAAACCTTAGCCGCGGCTTCGTGATTTGAACGGTAGTTGAGCCAGATATCAAAGCCGCTCGCAGCTGCGCGTCGGGCAATGGCCGCCCCGATTCCACGGCTGCCGCCGGTTATGAATACGATTGGATTTTGCTTCATTTTTTTCATTTCCAGGCAGATTCGTAACCGTTCACCAGGGGTACGAACTTACGGCCCCCCGGCATGTAAGCGTTTACCAGTGCCCCATATGTACGTGATCAGGGCGAGTGACTATAGCCCACCCTATGTCACTTGCCCTGATCACGTGCAGATGGGGTGCTGGTAAACGCTTACGCAGACTCTAATAATTATTCAAGGCCTTTGCAGCGTAACCGCGCAGTTTTCTGGAAGGAGCATCTTTAGCAACCTTTTTAAGGGTTGCCTGATATTTAGGCTTGGCAGTGGCCCCCAAGGCCTTGCACAGCCAGGACATTGCATCCACATGATTCCGGTTGCCGGACTTGATTCTATAACCTTTCAATAATTCCTCTTCAATGGCATCAAGAACAACCTGATCCTCGGTTCCGCTACGAATCACTGTCTTGGCAACATAGATTTTGTTTTTCAGATTATTTGACCGCAGCTTATTCAACACGTCATTTTTCACCTTCTGCCTTACAGGCGGTTTCGATACATATGGTCTCGATGTTGCCACAGGTGATATTTTTTTACGCGGCGGTCTAATGACCACCTCTTTTGATTCGGGCTTGAGCGGGCCGGCCACGCTCTTTACCATCTGCCCATACGCGATTGCATCCGATTTTTCCTCCTTGATAATTATACCCTCGGCGATCTTATTCTGAACATGTGTAATTTTGAACCGCCCTATCTGGATACGTGTTACATCAAGCACTTCACCGGTTTTCGGATGCTTGATGACATCGCCTTCCTTAAAAACGATGAACTCCATATCCGTCTTAACGCCGGCTATCCTGCCAAGATCAATAGTCACTGTCTTGCCGCTGCGCTTGACTACGTAGCATTCCAATGGAAAATTCTTGATAATTTTTTCCGACATCAAAACGATAAGTTGCTGCAAATTCGTGGAAGAGATGCTTTTAACATTCTCCGCGGCAATAATGGACCCTGTCTTTACATCAATGATCCGTGCGTTGACCTCCAGGACATCCTGCAGCTTCAGCACCGATCCGGAAATAATGACCTTGACACCCAGGATTTTGCCGAGCTGGGTGGCGCTTGATTCATCGATAACACCGGTCATGCCCAGTTTCTGCTCATTTATTATTTTTTTAAGCATGGCCCGTTCCACGACATCAAAACGGCCCGCCTTGACCAATGCGGTGATAAACCACTCGGCCACTATTGCTCCCATGTCCTCGGTCTCATACCCCTGACCCTGGAGCTGAAAATCGAGGACAGCAATTCTGATCTTCTCAAAATCCGCTTGGGCCGTTAAAGGCATCAGCCAGATAACCAGCGCCGCTGCTACCCATTTCAGGAATCTTCCTCTTTTTTCTCTCAACCTGCAAAACCATCCGCCTTCCATTTTCACACCTCTTATTACTCGTAACCGTTCACCTGTGGCATGAGCGACGCAGGGCACCCACAAGGGATTGCCCCTACTCAAGTACGACAACCACATTATTGCCCGAACATTCCACTACCATCATTTTTTCCCCACCGGCCATCTGCCCATCCACTGCCTCGCAAAAAGCATCGGAATTGCCGCGGAAAGTAACTCCGAGACTCAGCCTGCCGCCCCCGAAGCTGCGTTTCTGAACCGATACGACATCCAGACCGCTTATTGTTTGACGCACTGCTTTCTGGATCTGAAAATTTTTAACATTCTTCACCAATAGATTCAAGGAAATGCCGTTATTGACCATATCCTGAAATGATGAAACGATCTTTTCAAAGAGCTTCCGGTCCATGAGTTTGCGGGCAGCTTTTTCAACAGCCAGGTCTCTGGCCACATCGGCAGAAATGTGCGGGGCGGCGCTATTGGCCGATTTGGAGGCGACAACCCGGCCGGTGGAGCAACTGATCACCTTGGCCGTAATCATGGCCTGGCCTGAGTGCAAGCCGGTATCAGCAAGCAATTGATTACCGACGATAGAGGTCTTTACCGTGCCGACCAAAACATACTCAGCCCCGTTTTCCGCACCTATTCTTGCGGCCGCTCCAGGATCACCGGCCGTGGCCTTGTTGACCAGCTCTTCTTCCTTGTCCATAAGCACGGCCACAGTGG
This sequence comes from Pseudomonadota bacterium, assembly GCA_030635485.1. GTDB lineage: Bacteria > Desulfobacterota > Desulfobulbia > Desulfobulbales > DAOVYS01 > DAOVYS01. Next base: position 4,795 of record DAOVYS010000172.1, read on the forward strand.
TTGCATCCACCAGATCAAAATCTTTTGAAGTCAAATAATCAGTTATCGTGGTTTCCGCCTGCCTCCCGCCCTCCTCTCGGATCATCACCATCATCCGCGGCCGGTCCATGGATTCCAAAAGAATCTTCAAGGCCATAAGATCCGCCATGATGCTGTCCATGGAGACCGTGGCGGAAATCTTGATATAGTATATATTGTCCGGCTGTTGTTCTTCGGCCAGCACCGTGTATCTTTTGACCGCGCCCATAGTTTTGGTTAAAACGACATCTTTAATGAGCGTAAAATTTTCCACCTCTGTCTCGGAAACCACCACCGTGCCGATACCCTTGCCGACAGCATCCCGTTTGGCATGGAGCAGGGCGTCCTGTTGCGAGGAACCGTACCCTTCCGCTTCAACGGTAATATTCCCCTCAGCGGCCCAGCCTGTGTTCCAACTGCAGCCAACCACCAAAAACAACGCTAAAATACACCTGTTGATCAGTTTCATCCTGAAAAATTCCTCCCTAAACAAACACAATTTCAGCCTCCCCGAATGAGGCATAAAAAGACCAGACTAATTCCCCCTGGTCATGCTTTGTTGCTTTATTCAGCGCCCTAGTCATGACTTCGGCGTGTGTCAGAGGATTAGAATGGCCGTTTTTTGCCGACAACCCGTTTCCCTGCCAGGTTTCATCCGCCCGGCAAAGATAGTTATCCGGCAATGTTCCCCTCTCTGTAATTCGTATCTCTTTAAAAGAAGGGCCGTTCCCTTGAATATCCAGCACCCAGGCAACAGCAGAAGGTGACCATGTGGGCGGAAAATCAAAGAGACGTTCGTATGCATCAAAAAGCAAGGCGCTGTATATCTCCGCTCCTATCACAAATGCACGGCTGATTATGCCGTTTATCAAAGCCTGCCGGGCCTCCTGAAGGGCAGACAAAAAAGGCCAGCCGTAACTGGTAATGGTCAGAGCAGGGCCGTGACAGTTAAAGAGCCGGCTTATGTAACCGGCCGCGCTGTTTAACACGGAATGGGAAAAGAGCGTGGGAGACATTTGACCTTCTCCCTCGTCCACCAGAGAGCCGAGAGAACTAAAATTAGTCTCCAGGGGACCAAAGGCCGTTCCAACAAAGACTCCCTGTTTGGCCGTCTCCGCATCCGTGGCGCCGGAGAGTTCCAGCGATCTGGCTGTTGCGGACACGGCAAGGTTGATAAAATCATCGGCCCGCCGCAGATGCCTGACAAATTGTTCCGGCACAGGGGTCTCCCTGTCAACGATTGCAGTTCCTGAAATATTACAAA
>DAOVYS010000189.1 GCA_030635485.1 Pseudomonadota bacterium
AACTAATCGAACAGGACCTTTCCATTGCAACGCGTATCTTGAAAATAGCCAACTCCCCATTTTACGGGACGTTAAACACTATAACTTCCATTAACCATGCCTTGGTAATTCTTGGCTTAACTGAGGTCAAGGGGGTACTGGCGGCCATATCTATCTATAATTTCTTTCCTCCGGGATCTAAGGACTCGATTTTCAGCAGAGAGAAATTCTGGGAGCATTCTGTTGTCTGCAGTCAGGTTGCCAAACTCCTGTCCCGCCATTTTTCAATTTCAGACGATGGTTCCCTTTTTCTTTCCGGCCTGATCCATGATATGGGAAAAGTTGTTTTTGATGTCTATTTCAACAAGGAGTTTACCCAAATCGTTGATTATGTCGCTTCAAAAAAAGTCTCTTTCAGCAAGGCAGAGAAGAAAATCCTGGGGGTAACACATTATCAGGTCGCGGCTACAGTTTTACAACAGTGGCGCATCCCGAAAAAAATTGTCTATCAGGTGTTCTATCACCATGCGCCATGGCAGGACAAAATCTATCCCACCGGATCATGCCTGATTTACCTGGCAAATATTTTCACTAAGCTTGCTGGATTTCCCGCCTCTGCTTTTGAGGCTAAACTTGATGCAAATCAGTTAATCAGCCCAAATGCCATGAGCTACCTGATAAAAAGCGGTTTTGACCTTGATACTCAAACCATTGACAGCCTTCTGGTGCAGATAAACCAACTAATCACAGAAAACGGCCATAACGTCATGGGATTTTTTGCGACGCCATCAACCTTGAACTCTAAATTTTGAAACCTTTCCGGCTTTGTCTGATCCGGACGATGGGGCGTAATGAGGCTGAAGGTGGAAGATTGAAGGCTGATTTTTCTTGACTTCCGTTTGCTTTTTTATTAACGATCAGCTGTTTTCGGGTGTTCTTGGGAGCTTAAAAGGGAACCCTGTGAGATTCAGGGACGGACCCGCCGCTGTAATCGGAGACGAACACCGTATAATGTCACTGTTCCGGCAAATCGGGATGGGAAGGCGCGGTAAGTAGGATGAATCCGAGAGTCAGAAAACCTGCCTGGAAATCAGAAGGCGTATTCTCCGTGGACAAGAGATATGCCGAATGATCATGTGGATAAAAAGGGAATCCCCGGATCGATATAAATCGGTCCGGGGATTTTTTTTGCCCTGGATTTGTGAATCGGTATTTGTCCGGATTTTTTTATTTCCGGATAAGACACCACCACAACACAGGGGGAACATAATGAAAAAAAGAGTTTATTTGATCGCAATGTTATCAATTTTCGCCGTGCAGGAGTCCGGTTGGGCGGAAGATAAACAGACAGTCCAGGCAAGTCCGGTTACAATGGAAGAGGTGGTTGTCAGCGCCACTAAGACTGAAGAAATGCGTAAAGATGTGGTCAATTCCATTATCTTAAAGGATGCAACCGACATAGATGAGTCTTCGGCAGAGAGTCTGGGAGAGCTTTTGGCCAACGAACCGGGTGTTGACTGGCGGACTCGCGGCGGTTACGGCGGGGCGAGCGAGGAGATTCGAATCAGAGGGATGGAGAGTAATGCCACCCAGGTTCTGGTCAACGGCATCAGTGTGAATTCTCCTTCCCTGGGCAGAGCGGATGTAAGTAAAATTCCCCTTAATAACATCGAACGGATTGAGGTGGTTAAAGGGGCTGGTTCGCTTCTTTATGGCTCCGGCGCCATGGGAGGCACGGTCAACATCATGACCAAACGGCCGGAACGGGATGAAACGGCTGCCAGGGTGAGAGCCGGTTACGGCTCTCAGGGCTCCTACCGGATATCGGTTGAGCAGGGCATGTTCGCATTTGGTGATTTCGGCTATTACCTGACCGCCGGAAGGTCTGAAACGGACGGGTTCCGAGACAACAGCGACCTTACCCACAATGATGTCTCTCTGAATCTGGTGTTTGACAAGGGAGATGGACTGAATATAAGTCTTTACGGTGAATATGTTGACCGTGAATTTGGTCTGCCCGGCGTTAAACCGCTTGACGGAACCAAGGATTATTTTATCAATAATCAGAAATTCTATAATGATGATGTTGCCGATTTACTGAACCACGGCAGTGATAAAGACGGGCGTCTGGTTTTCAGGGTGAGGAGCAGGCCGGTGGACTGGCTTGCCTTTCATTTTACGACCCATTACGTGGATATGGAGAATTACTATTACGGGCGTTACAGATTCAACGGTACAGGGGATAAGACCTGGGTGAATAACAGGGTGTCCGGGGTTGAGGCAAATATCGATATTACACCGTTTCAAGGCGCGTCTCTTTTGTTAGGCTCTGAATACAAGGACTATGACTGGGAAAGGGATAATATATCGTTGGATAACGGTGGAATCGAGATCAATGGGTCAAAGACCGGCGCAGAGTCCGGCCTGCATACAACCGGAGCCTTTGCAGAGGCTAGCTACCGGCCCTGCAATTTTTTCAAGGCCCTGGCCGGGATAAGGCATGAAGACCATTCAACGTTTGGGAGTGAACTTCTTCCTCTCTACGGCCTGATTATAAATCCTTTGAAAAATACCGTCCTGAAGCTGAGCCATGGAAAACATTTTATGGCGCCGACCCTAAACGACCTTTTCTGGCCTGAAGACCCTTATACAAAGGGCAATCCGGATCTTAAACCTGAAACAGGCCATCATACGGATGTAACTTTTGAACAAACCCTTTTTGATGATAAATTGTTTGTCACGCTCTCATATTTCTGCTGGAATGTGGATGATAAGATTCTGTGGGATCTTGATGCCAACTGGCTTTATACCCCGCAAAATCTGAATAGCTACAAGGCCGACGGCATGGAGGCCGGGGTAAAGATCGCGCTGCTTCAAAATTTCAGCTTTGCTGTAAATTATACCTATACGGATGCAAAGGAAGAGAACGAATTCGTCACCCGCCGGGCTACTTATACCCCGGCTCATCAGCTTAAGGGCGACCTGACCTTTTGGAGCGACTTCGGGTTTTCCGGCATGGCCACGGTCCGTTATGTGGGCGAGCGCGATTTTTATGGTTCCGACAAAAGTATAACCTCTCCGATAGAGACCCTGAATTCCTATTGCACCTTTGACCTCAAGATAGAGCAGCAGATCAATGACCACTGGCGCCTTTCTCTTACGGCCAACAACCTGTTCGACAAGGGTTACGACACCTATCTGGCTTCGTTTACCGATCAGACTACCGGCGAGAGAAGCCTGGAAGGATATCCTGGCGCCGGGAGATCGATCTTTTTTAACGTCTCTTTTGAGTATTGAAAAAGAGGATGGTTAGGTTCAGGGTTTGGAGAATATTTTAATTAGACACTTCCTTCGGGAACGGATATCGTTTGATCAATCATTGAGCCCTGAAAGGGCGTTATTCGACAGCCCAGGGTGTAGCAAAGCGGAACCCTGGGTAAAAAAGATCATCTCTAGCCAAGCCCTGAAGGGGCGGTACAAAACGAGCGTCGATGTATGGTCCGCATCTTTATATCGCCCTTACAGGGCTTGATTTTTGGTTATTTCGAACCCCAGGGCGTTGCCCTGGGCTATTGAATAACGCCCTTACAGGGCTCGGATGAGAGAGAAGAATCGGGTGGGCTGTGCCCACCGGGTATTAACCGAGGGGACAAAAATGCTGGACATATTTTTCAAGGGCGGGCCGGTCATGTATCCGCTTCTGGCCTGTTCGATTATCGTGTTGACGGTGATTATAGAACGGGCGATCTTCTGGATAGGATTGGATATTAACCGCAAGCAGTCTCTGGTGGATGATGTCCTTGAGTTATGCCGCCAAGGGGATTGGGACATGGTTCGGACAAAGGTGGCTGGATCAAAGGACTATATGATCAGGGTCCTGGTAAGCGGCGTTCTTCATCGTGATTTTTCCATGGCAAAGGCCATGGAGGCGGCTGCTGCCGGTGAGATCAAACGGATGCAGCGCTATATGGGTTTGCTGGATACCATGATTACCGTGGCGCCCCTTATGGGTATACTGGGCACGGTTATCGGGATCATAGGTTCTTTTGAAATGCTGGGATCGGCCGGTATTGAACACCCGCAGGCCGTTACCGCCGGGATCGCCCAGGCCCTGATCACCACTGCCGCCGGTCTCAGCATCGCTATTTTGTCGGTCTTCCCTTACAATTACTTTCAGTCCCGGGTTGAAAGCGCTGCTCTTGCCATTGAGGAATACGCAACCAGTCTGGAGATTGTTTATGAAAAGCTGATGGAGAAGGGTTTAAGTAGGAAAGACCAATGAAGGTGAATATCAGACCCACGAAAAAGGCCAGGATCGAGATGTTGCCCCTTATTGACATTGTTTTTCTGGTCCTGGTATTTTTTATATATGCCATGCTCTCCATGGCAGTGCATCGTGGTCAGAAAGTGGATCTGCCTTTGTCGAGCGCGGTGCAGGTGGAAAGGGATTCCATTGTTGCGGTAACTGTTCAGGACGCGGAAAACGGAATAGCGCTTTTTGTGGACAGAGAGCCGGTCTCACTTGACGGTCTTGCCCAGGCGTTGCGGATCAGGTATGAAGAACAAGAGCCGGTAAGTGAGAGAGAGATACAGCTCTTTGCCGATAAAACGGTATCCTATCAGGATCTTTTTTTAGTGATGGACCGAATTAAGGAGGCGGGATTTAACAGGATATCCCTTCAGGCCGAGGTCCAAAGGCTGTGAAACGGATCTGGGTTGCCGGGGGCCTTGCACTTGGACTGCATGTTTTTTTGTTACAGATGAAATTTTCCGGCCTGCCGGAAAGGCTGCCGGTTCTGCCTGCCTCCCGTCATGTCGTGGTGACCATTGGGGCACGGCCGGAGCCGGAGCCGGAGGTGGTCTCCCAAAAGGTTGTTGAGACGGAAAAGCAAAGGGTTGAACCGGAAAATGTTAAGCCGTCCCCCCCCAAAAAAATATTGGAGGTGTTGCCCAAAAAAAGGGAAAGGCCGAATATTAAACCGGAGGTTGAAGCCCCTCCACCATCCCTTTCTCTGGTTCGGGAAGATAAGGAACAGATGCAAGGCGCAGCATCCGCGGTCAAGGTGGTGCGGGAGGCGATCCCGTTATATAAAAAAAATCCTCCTCCGGTCTATCCGCGCAAGGCCCGTAGACGGGGGGTGGAGGGCGTGGTGCTGCTTGAGGTGTTTGTGGATGTATCCGGTTGGGTGGCGGATTTGCGGGTGTTAAGCTCCAGCGGCCACCGGGTTTTGGATAAGGCGGCTTTAAAATCGGTGAAAAAATGGTGTTTTATAGCGGCAAGACGTGGGGATGAGCCTGTCGAGATGTGGGTGAGAGTGCCTGTACGGTTTGAATTGAAGTAACTATTCCGCAGCACTCCATAGGAAGGCAATCAGGTCGCCCAGCATACCGATGATGTATAGCTGGTCAACCTGCTTGCCTCCCTATGAAGCGCCCTGCAGGAAGTGCCCTTGGGGTGCGCTGCAGAACAGTTACAGTTCGGTGTTTTTAGCTAGTTTGGGGAATCACGCTGAATAGTTACGAATTGAAATGAATAAAATCAAAGCTAAATTTCTCTTCCTCCTGCTCCTGCCTACCTTGTTTTCCCCGGCCCTGGCCGGAGAACTGGTTGATCAGGTGGGC
>DAOVYS010000229.1 GCA_030635485.1 Pseudomonadota bacterium
CTCCGCTGAAATTGTATTTCGTACCCGCTACGTCACTTGATGCAGTGGTTCCGGAACTTGTCAGCGTTCCTACTTTCGCATGTCGCTGTTTATGTCCTGCCGGCATGTTTGAAACAACGACAGCGCATCCGCCGTTGGGTGCTGCAGTGTTGGCAACAAGGGGAGTCATATATACATCTATCTGTTCGCCGCCGTTTACCGGTGCGCCCATAGCGTATTTTTCATTTCCCAGGTTAAGCGGTCCGACTGTTGCACCCAGGACCGCATTTAACGGGTTAACAAGTACCTGGTAAGGCATAATCGAAACATCGTTTGATTCCACTTCAAGAAGCGGCAACACCGATTCGCTGACTGTCGGGACATCGATCGTCACCTGCGGGATCACTGCAAGGACTGATTTGGCCCAGGCAGGAAGGATTACACTGGCCCCGCCTAATTTGGTTTTAGCTGTACTGGTTCCCAGGCCTGTGAAGCCTGTGTGAAGAATGGATATTTTTGGTCTCATGATTTCACCTATAAATATGGATTGTGCCCGGCCACTGCTTGCGGCTGGATTTGTTGATTTGTTGCGACCTGTTCGATCTGTCCATGCTGAACCACTCTTAAAGCGGTTCTCCCCTGTATCTGGGTAGTTCCCTGTTGGATAGTCCTCCCGGTCGGCGGTGTTAATGGTGGATCAAGTATGGTTTTGGCTGCCACGCCAATCCCCATCCCGCTTAGAACTTCTGCAGCCAGGCCCGAATGTTTACCGATTGGTTTAATCTCTTTAACCAGCGCTGCGGCCAGAAGAGGCGTTACAATCTCCCCGGCGTTGTTTTTGAGCCGGTTCATAGCATCCGTGGTGTTAAAGTTCGTGATGTCGTATTTAATCGCATCAAAAACGCTATCCTGCGTGATCTTACCGGCGGCGAATAGTTCCTTTGCCCTGGTTATATAACCAGCGTAGAACGTACCCGCTGCGGCTCCCGGGAGCACCCAAGGGCGGATTTTTGCCAGGCCTTTTTTAGGTTTCTTGGCTGTGGTCTTTCTCTTTTTGCCTGTCCCTATTGAACGGTACGACCGCTGGTTGGTTGTCTTGCGCCGCTTTCCCTTCTTTCTTTTCTTCGGTGCTGGATCATATAAGAGTTCCTGGACGTCCTCGGGATCGAATCCTTCGGCAATCAGGCCCTCCTCGAGATCGAAAACCGCGGCGTCCAGTTCAGCGCCCGGTTCTTCGTCGATTATTTCGTGGTCTTTCAAAATATCACTCCGCCCGAAACAACGGGCTGGTTTTTTCGTATTGAAAGATTTGAGCCAATGCCATATATATCCCATATTAATAATATTATACCATATTATATTCCATGTTAGATTGTTATCATATTGGTTCCCATGTTTTTTTTTATGTGTTTTTCTGGAAAGAGGGCGTTGAAATTGTCATGAACAGTGAAATTCCGAAGGAAAATGAGACTGAAAACCATCAGGAACCATTGGAAACGGTTGGAAACGGTCAGAAACGGTCAGGAACCGGGGATTTTGAAATTGTGCGTCTTCTGGGAAAACGCCCTGAGCTCAGGAAAGAGCTGATCAGCTTTGTCAAATCAGAATTTGGGTTCAATGTTGAGGGGGTTCTGGAGGAATATTTCGGGGAATTGCCTGACAAACGCTATAATATCGATGATGTGGACACGCCCATACGGGAGATTGCCGAAAACGTACTGGAAATGAACGAGGAAGGGTTTTCTGCAGGACAGATTGCAACTGAGCTGGGCCTTCACAGGACAGCAATAGGAAAGATATTGCGGGAACGGAACACATGGAGGGAGGAGCTCAGGAAAGCTGCACGGCAGAAGGTCAAGAAAAATATGCCGTGGTACCTGCGACCACTGGCGCGGTTTATGCCTGTGTAGTCACTTCTCTTTCACCTTGAACTCAACGTCTATACTCCCCTCAGATAGTTTATCGTGCTTCTTTTCCTGCTCGGCAGCTTTCCGTTGTTCCCGTGCCTCGTCTATGATGGTATCGAGAAGTTTCATGCCAAGTTTAACGAGTGGGTGTGGCATCATGGTCTTTTTCGAAATTCCAGTTTGTGTTTTTATGCAGTTTCACATTCATCCCATCCGGAAATACAAACGTGCTTCCAAGAACATCAACCCCACTTTGATCCAGAAAATTGACGAAGTGCAGGAACCACGACCTCTCCAATTCCGGAACGTGTTCGTCGTTTTCCATCACAAACGTATTTCCGTTGCGTAGGAATCGCACATTGACCTGTTTCATGATATCCCTTCCTCTTCCTTGAATTTCTCCATTTCCGTTTCTATCAGTTGCATCATCTTAGGACTGGTTTTTTCCCAGAACTGCACAAGCTTATTTATCATCCATTTTGTTGGTTTTTTCTTTTTCATGTATATTTCCTCCTTTTCAGGCACGGTATCCTGAAAAACCTACGCTTCAACTGGAAGGGTTCAAATACCCCTTTGAACCCCTACACGGCTATTATCTCAACACTTTTCCCGATCAGGACGTTCGACTATTGCCACAATACAACCAAACGAATAATGCGTATTCGCAAAATCGCCTTTTTTCATTCTGAATTTCTCAATTACATTTTCGATTTTTGTCATCTTCTCTTCTGTCATCATTTCACCTCCTGTATTCGTGTCATAAAAATACCTCCAGTTTCTGCTCGAACCTGAGCAGTTTGGGAACACATCGCAGGTACTCAGCCCTGACGTCCTCGGGTTCGATATGGTTGTAGATCTGCCAGGCTTCTTTCCTGAGAGTGTCACCGCGCAAATATTTGATGTGCTGCGGATCCAGGCCGGCACGGAACAGGTAGGTTGTCAGGAAATGCCGGCAGCAGTGCGTCGTGAACCTCTCGGAGAGTAGACCGTCGTGATTGTGCAGCCCGATTGATTCTGCTGTGGTCCTGACAGCCTCACCGAACCTGTCAGGATGGATATGACCGCCGTAGTCCGAGACCCAGAGCCAGTCGTTTTTCGTGAATTGTTTCCGCCATGCCATGTATTTTTTGAGGACTACCCTGAGCTCATCATCCATGAATGCAGTCCGGTATGTCCTTTTTGATTTGCCAGGAACCCGGATTATGTTCTCATCAAAATCCAGGTCCTGCATTTTCAGGAGCCAGTTCTCGCCTTTTCGCATTCCTGTTTTGGCAAACATCATGATGATTGCAACTGTCCTGATTCCTGAGAGCTCACCTGCTGAGAGGAGGGTGCGCATTTCAGGGATGGTGATGAGCTGGCGTTCATCTTCACCGCCGTACTGGATTTTCATACGGGACAGATATCTTTTCCTGAAGGACGGGACAGGATTGTATTCTACTATTTTCTCGTACTGCAGGAAATCGTACAGGGCGCTTATGCTGGCAAAGTAGCCTTTCAGGGTTGAGTCGTGGAGCTCCCGCGCCCGGAGTGTTCCCAGGAAGTCCCTGAGCTCGTCCTGTGTGATGGTGACAGGGTCCGGGTATTGTTCCATGAAGGTTTTGACATTGCTCTTGTATGTCTCAATGGTGTGTTTTGTCAGGCCGCGCGCTTTACAGTCATTCAGGAAATCAGTTATCAATTACTTACACCTCACTTCCCTAAATTTCGTAATGTTCTATCATAATATGCATCCGACAGTTCTTCCCCTTCGAGTATCTGCCAGAGAATGAGTTGCCTGAGTTGTTTGAGGTCTTTTTCTTTCCCGGGGTAGAACAGGCACATCCGGGATACGAATTCATCGAAGATACGCTCAGCCCATTCCTCTTTCGCCTGCTCCGCAATTTCCAAAAGCTCATCAAGTTGCCGCCATTTCGTCTTGTTGCTGTTGTTTTTTCCGGGAGTGTCACCATAAAGAAATTCATATATACGGCTCTGTTTCGGTATCCTGATATTGATTCTGGTCTTTTTGTCCACATTTTGCGTGTCCACACCTATTTTAGTTTGTGTGGACTGCTTACTAACCTCGCTTTTTTCCTCGCCTATTGTCATTTTACCAACTAATTACTATACCACATCTTAATATTCTAATTTTAGTTTCCGATTTATATAATTAAAAATACGCCTTTTTCCAGCACTTCTGTGATCTCCGCTTGAAAAAGTGTCCACATTTTAATCGCCTCAACACTTGACCTTATCTTTCCTGCGTTCCCTCAATTCCCTGATCTTGGCATGCTGTCTCTCTCTGGAGCTCTCCTTCCGTGCAGCACTGATCCGCAGCAACACTTCTGAGAGTGGGTAGATCCCGGGCAAAGCCTGGAACGGCAGTTCATCTGCCTTGAGTATCAGCATGCCATCACCCCAGCTCCGGAACTGTTTGCATGCGCACAGGGGGGGATAGGAGTGTAAAAAGAGATTTCCTGTGCGGTTCATGACAGTCC
>DAOVYS010000217.1 GCA_030635485.1 Pseudomonadota bacterium
AAAAACGGGGAGTCCAGATACTGGAATGTCATCCTGATTCCGGTGGTTCCATTCCCGAACGGTCAATCAGACAAAAAATAGAGAAAAAAGTTGCCAAGGCCGCCTATGAACACCTGATTATCTTTGTTGACGACGCCAAAACCCGGCAAGTCTGGCAATGGGTATCAAGGCGGCCGGGCCAACCGGCAGCCTACCGTGAGCATTCGTATCATGCGGATCATCAGACTGGTGATGCTCTTATCCAGAAACTGGAATCCATCACCTTTTCCCTGAGTGATGAGGAAGGTCTGACCCTGACCGGTGTTGCTTTCGGCCTGCGTGACGCCTTTGACCGCGACCGGGTTACAAAGCGATTTTTTGATGTCTTCAAGCAGGAGCACCAGGCATTTCTTGAATTTATTGATGGCATAACCGAACAGGGTGACCGGGAATGGTATGCCTCTCTCATGCTGAACCGGTTGATGTTTATTTATTTCATTCAGCGTAAAAGGTTTCTCGACAAAGATACCGATTATCTGAAAAACCGTTTGCAAATGGTCCGGAAACAACAGGGTAAAGATAAGTTTCTGACCTTTTACCGTTATTTCCTACTTCGTCTTTTCCATGAAGGTTTCGGACAACAACCGGCCCAGCGTGCCGCAAACCTTGACGCACTTTTAGGGCGAGTACCATAGCTGAACGGCGGCCTTTTCGATGTCCATGAATTGGAACAGAAACACAGCGGCATTGACATTCCGGACGAGGCCTTTGAACGGCTGTTCGCCTTTTTTGACCAATATGAATGGCATCTGGACACACGCCCCCTGAAAAATGACCGGGAGATCAACCCGGATGTGCTCGGTTATATCTTTGAGAAATATATCAACCAGAAACAGATGGGGGCTTACTATACCAAGGAGGACATCACCGAATATATCAGCAAGAACGCCGTTGTCCCATATCTCTTCGATGCCGCTAAAAAGAAGTGCGCCATTGCCTTTCAAGCGGGCAGTGCTCTCTGGAATCTTTTACGGAATGAGCCTGACCGTTATATCTATCCGGCCATGAGAAAGGGTGTCATTGACGAACGAGGCGAGTTTATCCCTCTGCCGGATGAGATTGAGAAAGGCGTCAATGATGTCAGCCAGCGTGGTAACTGGAACACTCCGGCAGCCCCGGAGTATGCCCTGCCAACGGAAATCTGGCGTGAGCATGTGGCCCGGCGGCAGCGATGCCTGGAAATTCGAGAAAAATTAACTGATGGCGAGATTAATAAAATCAATGACCTCATAACCTACAATCTCGATATCAGGCAATTCGCGGAAGACGTAATCTCATCATGCGAAGAGCCCGAACTCCTCCGAGCCTTTTACCAAGCAATCTCCGGCGTAACCGTACTCGATCCTACCTGCGGATCCGGCGCTTTTCTCTTTGCCGCGCTTAATATTCTTGAACCATTGTACGAAGCATGTCTCGACCGCATGCAGGCCTTTGTGGAAGACCTGGAACGTTCCGGCGAAGTTCACCGCCCTGAAAAATTCAGCAACTTCAAACGGGTACTGGCTGAGATTGACCGCCACCCCAATCGTCGCTATTTCATTCTCAAGTCCATTGTTGTCAACAACCTCTATGGCGTGGATATCATGGAAGAGGCCGTGGAGATCTGCAAACTACGGCTTTTTCTCAAGCTAGTTGCTCAGGTTGACAAGGTTGCACAACTGGAGCCTTTGCCGGATATCGACTTCAACGTCCGGGCCGGGAATACTTTGGTGGGTTTTGTGTCCGTGGAGGAGATTCGCAAGGCCGCCACATACGAACCGTCAGGGCAGATCAATTTATTGTCCGTTTTACCGAATGAAGCCATTAACAGAATAGAGGAAGATGCTGAAATCGTGGACCGGGCATTTAAAAAGTTCCATGAGATGCAGACATCATATGACATGGATGCCGAGGATTTTGCGGAAGCAAAGCAGGAATTGCGGGAGAGGCTCAGGAAACTCGATAATGAGCTGGACCGCTATCTGGCAAAAGAATATCAGGTTGACCCGGATGATGCTGGTGCTTTTGAAGCGTGGGTAAAAAGTCACCAGCCGTTCCATTGGTTTGTGGAATTTTACGGGATTATGTCAAAGGGCGGATTTGATGTAATAATCGGAAATCCGCCGTATGTTGAATACAGCAAGGTCAGAGCGGAATATACCGTTCAACCGTTGTATTCAACACTCCGTTGTGGAAATCTATACACACTGGTATTGGAGCGTTGCTACGTCATCATTCGCAAAGACGGTTGTGTAAGCCTGATTGTCCCGTTGAGTCTCGTCTGCACTGACAGAACTAAAGAAGTACGTGTGTTGGTGAAGAAGTTCCCTGTGTGGATTTCAGCCTACGACATGCGTCCAGGTTCCCTGTTTGAGGGAGTCGCTCAGAGGCTCATTATCATTGTCTCGCAGAACCGAAAGAATGATGGTCATATCCTATTCACCGGCGGTTATCGTCGGTGGGTTGTCGAAGAACGTCCGTTCCTTATCCAGCAGACAACCTACTCTCCAATGTCTGCGCCAGAACGTGCCAAGCCTTTCGCCAAATTCTCGTTGCCGACTGAGCACAATATATTAGAAAAGATCATGGGAATTCCTCTTGGGCAATTCTCATCAAACGAAAAAAACAACCCCATTTACGTTCATCGGATCGTTCGATACTTCGTTAAGGCTTTAAATTTCATACCATTGTTTATTGATGCGCGGGGTAAGCGAGGCAAGTCGGATGACTATAAGATGTTTCGCTTCGAGAAAGAGCATAACGAACAAATCGCGGCAACTCTCAACAGCACACTGTTTTACTGGTACTGGCGTTCACATTGTGATGGTTTCCACTGCGGTTATAACGACGTCTATTCAATGCCTTATAAGAAAATAGTCGATGTGGTATTAAGGAAGTCACTGAAGACCTTGTTCGCTGAACTCATGCGGCATCTTCAAGAGGATTCGGAGAAGCGGTCGATAAGGACCAAGGCGGGGCAAATCCAGTACCAAGAATTCTATCCAGCACATTCAAAACCCATCATCGTCGAAATAGACCGGGTCCTCGCTAAACACTATGATTTCACCGACGAAGAACTCGACTTCATTATCAATTACGACATCAAGTACCGCATGGGAATAAATTAGCGTATCATTTTTTCGAATTAAGCTGTAATCTCTGGATATGGAAGCTAAAAAAAGAAAAAATCTATAAGGAGTTTCAGGCAATTCTCCGCATGAACCCCATGCTGGTTGTCAGCACCGGTGTATCGGTCGCAGTGTATGAAAAACTTGGCATGAATGTCACAATAAGTCAAGCAAGACCATGGACTTCATATAACCATGCCTTTGGCCCAGAGAGAGCCGGATTGAAAAATCTGAACAAAAGAGCAGCATGAAAAAGCGTTTGACATGGCCCTCTGCTAAATATTGTGATTGCAATATTGTCGGCCTCACAAAAAGCCGCTCCGCCGACGGGTTGATCCGCCGCGGCGGATAACTATTTGATTTTACGTGTCAGTCTGTAGCGCAGAGTCACTTTTTGCGAATGCATCAATATTATTTAGTTGCGTTTAACAAGCGCCACAACTTAAGATGGTCTGAATATATTATTACAAGGTGGTCTGAAATGTCTGATATATATTTCCGGTTGGAAGTGTGGCGACCGGCACGATTCTCCAATAGACTCATGTATGTCCGAAATGACGGAGACGATGGCCAGAAAGCGTCTTTCGAACAGGAACAACTGCATGAACAAATTTACAGTTGGGGGGCAGAGGGAAATGTGTGGTCCGCTCTCGGAATTGATCAGAAGGGACAGGAGGTCAAAGAGAGGATAGCCTCGGATTTCAAGGTAGACCTGCTGCCAAGCGACCGCGGTTTTGACAAGATTTTAAGGATTCTTGATTTGTTAAAGGAATATTTAGTCCAGGAGGAAAAACGAATCTGGGAAACTTGGGAGCAAGCACTGGAAGACGACGAAGGCGAGACATTCCAAACACAGCCGATATTGGCTTTTTATCATCATTTGCGATGGCTTTACAACATGTTTCAGGATCTTCCTGGCGCGTCGGTGACAATACGATGAACAATCTCTCCTTAAAAAGCCCGACAGAATCAGTTCCCTTGCTTGCCGCCCTCTTTCTTGAGACCGGCAACGCCCCGGCCATCTTGTCGGTCCGTGAAGATATTTGTTTTGGTGACAACAATTGGCTTGGAATTGGAAAAATTTTCCTCAAACCTGCGGCGCAGGAATCTGGTCAGGAAGAATCAAAACCTGCTGAGAATGCCATTCGATACGGGTTTTATGAATGGCATTGTCCGACGCATGAAACCTTGCTTGAGGCCGCTCTTGCGGCAATGGAACTAAACCAGGAAAACAACGCCAAAAAGAAAAAGAACCGGGACAATACCCGGCGTGCGCTCGAATCGGTGATTGATGTTGCGACCCGCGTGGGCCTTCTCTTCCCATGTTTTGATCCTGAATTTTTTTGCTCCATGCCTTTTTGTCGTCCGACCACGGTGATTGCCGATACGAATGCGATTTGCCAGGGCGGAGTGGATTTTCTTATTCGTTTTCTCTATCCAATGGCGCGGCTCAAGATACCGGCGATTGTCCACATGGAGATTTTGAATCAGACAGACAGATATTTTAAACAGAGAAGAAAATATCAACGGACAGGAAAAATAAACAAACCCCTTGCGTTGTATCACCATGTGCTCTGCCAGGGCGGGCAGCGCGCACTTCTGCGCCTGGAATTTCAAACAGATACGGAAGTGGAACATACCGCACTCTTTCCCGATCCTTTAAAAAATGCTTTCAG